>DASRSF010000061.1:0-3318 GCA_035656615.1 Vulcanimicrobiaceae bacterium
GTAAGCGTCACCAACTGCTGGTCGTCGGCGCCGGATCCGGTGGTTTCGCCGCGGCCCGCACCGCGCGCGATCTTGGTGCCGACGTTGCTCTCGTGGACGAGGGACCGCTGGGCGGTCTATGCATCCTGCGCGGCTGCATGCCGAGCAAAGCGCTTATAGCCTCCAGCGATGCGATTGCGGATATGCGCGACGCCGCCGAACTCGGCGTGCACGCGGCTGATGTCCGAATCGACTTCCCGCACATCATGCAGCGTAAGAACGAACTGATCAAGGGTTTCGCGGACTTTCGCATCGCGGGCATCGAGAAGTTCCCATTATATATGGGATCCGCGCGGTTTCTTTCGCCGCATGAAGTGCAAGTCGGTGACGGTGTGATCGTGGAAGCCGAAAAGTTCATCATTGCTACCGGCAGCGTGGTGGCACCGGCAAGCGCGGTTCACGGTCTGCTCGACTTAGGGTATATCGACAGCGACGCAGCGTTGGAGCTCTCGCAGCTTCCGCAGTCCCTTATCGTTTTGGGCGGCGGGTACATCGGCTGCGAGCTCGGCCAGTTCTTCGCGCGCATGGGCGTCAAGACGCAGATAGTTTTGCGCAGCCGTCACTTACTCTCCGGCGAAGACCACGATATCGGCCAGGCGCTCACGGACTACTATCGCGAGGACGGCATCGAGGTGCACACGGAAACGCAAGTCGTTCGCGTGAGCCGGCGCGGGGACCGCAAAATTGTGCACGTTCTGCGGGAGGGCGTCGAAGGTGAGTTGGAAGCGGCGGAGCTGCTGTACTGTTTGGGCCGCGTACCAAATTATTCGCACCTCGATTTAGATCGGGCGCAGGTCAAGTGCCACGCCATAACCGGCATCGAGACCGATGAGACGATGCGCACCTGCAATCCCGATTTTTACGCGATTGGCGATGTCGCCGGTAAACATATGCTCGTGCATGTCGCGATATACGAGGGCGAAATTGCCGCCCGTAACGCGGTTACCGGAAGCAACGAGGCTGCGGACTATCACTTACAAAAAACGCACACGGTCTTCAGCGATCCGCAAGTCGCCGTAGCCGGCCATACCGAGCGCGAGCTTCAGGCGCGAGGGATGGCCTACGTGAAAGGCGCGTATGACTTTGCCGAGCACGGAAAAGCACAGTGCTTGAATAAAACAAAGGGCTTCGTAAAGATGATGGCCGACGCAAGCTCGGGCGAGATTCTCGGGGCGGCGGTCCTGGGCGCACACGGATCGGATCTGATCCACGAAACGGTGGTCGCCATGCGATACCGGGCGACCGTCAAAGAATTCATGGCTATTCCCCACCTTCATCCGACAATGGCCGAGATCTGGACATACCCCGCCGAAGAGTGCGCCTCAAAGTTGCACATGGCGGGCGCGGGCGAGATTGAGCCCGAAGTAGCGATGGGTGGAAGCGCCGGTTAGTTTGAACAACAGCTCGTCACCGTTCGAGCTGGCGATTATCCAGACCAAGCCGCGCAAAGGCGGATACGAGCAAAATCTGCACGATCTCACGGACGCGTTTCGTCAATTGGGCACCGCCGAGCGCCCACCGGATTTGGTCGTGCTGCCCGAAGCAGCGCTTACCGGATATTTCCTCGAGGGCGCGGTATACGAGCTCGCGCTGGATGCGCAGCGCTTCGCGGCGGATCTGGCTGAGGCTTGGCGCAGCGCGAACGGCGAGCGCAGCGTGGATATCGTTTCAGGATTTTACGAAAACGCTTCAGGGACGTATTACAACAGCGCGGTGTACGTCAACGTGCAAAACGGAACGGCCGGCATCCGCCACATTCACCGCAAGATGTTCTTGCCGACGTACGGCGTGTTCGACGAGGAACGGTTTCTATCGCGCGGGAGACGCTTGCAAACCTTCGAAACGCGTTTCGGCTGCGCCGCAATCCTGATATGCGAGGACCTGTGGCATTCAATCATGCCGACAATCGCGGCGGTCAAAGGCGCGCGAATGCTCATCGTACCGAGCGCAGCACCCGGACGCGGGATCGAAGAAGACGACGAGCTTGGCAGCATTCATCGTTGGCGCGAAATTCTGCAGGCCACGGCGGCGGAGCACGGCCTGTATATCGTGTACGCGGGTTTGGCCGGGTTCGAAGGCGGCAAGGGAATGACGGGCTCATCGAGTGTAATCACTCCGCGCGGCCACACGCTGGTCGCGGCCCCCGCGCTCGGCGCACATATCGTGCGAGCGACACTTGATATGCGCGAGATCGATGTCGCCCGCGCAACGCTACCGCTCCTGGGAGACCTTGGCGCTGTGCTGCCCGATCTGTTGCTGGACGAAGATTTGCCGCTGCCGCGATACCGGCATACCGAGGTTGCGGACTGATGCTGCCCGTTATTGAAGCGCCGCAGGGTGACTTCACGAAGCCGCCGCGCTGCAACGCCGCACTGACCGCGAGATGGCTGGAAGCGTTTCTCAGCGACGAGGTTGTAGTGCGCCGCAATATCCGCAGTGCAGTCGTCGGGTTGTCCGGGGGAGTCGATTCCGCAGTAACGGCATACCTCTGTGCGCGCGCACTAGGCCCGCAGAACGTGTACGCGATTCGAATGCCGTACAAAACCTCGAGCGCCTCCAGCTTGACGGATGCGCAACTGGTTATCGACCGTCTGGGTATCCGATCGAGCACGATCGACATCAGCGGTGCGGTGGACGGATATCTGCAGTATGAGCCCGACGCCGGCAATAGACGCCGCGGTAACGTTATGGCGCGGGTACGCATGGTCGTGCTGTTCGATCAAAGCGTGAAGTACGATGCGCTTCCCGTCGGCACGGGAAATAAAACCGAGCGTTTACTGGGGTACTTTACGTGGCACGCCGACGACACGCCGCCGGTCAATCCGATCGGCGACTTGTACAAAACTCAGGTTTGGGAACTGGCGCGGTACCTAGGGGTCCCATCAGAACTCGTCGACAAAGCGCCCAGCGCAGATTTGGAAGCGAATCAAACCGACGAGGCCGATCTGGGAATTAGCTATGCTCGCGCGGACGCGATTCTTGCACGTATGCTGGAGGGATATTCCGACGCGCAGCTTGTGGGCCGCGGATTTACCGCATCCGACGTGGCGCTGGTTCGCGCCAGGCTTGACGGAACGCATTGGAAACGTCATTTGCCGACGACCGCGATGCTGACGAACACCGCAATCAATGAATTCTATTTGCGGCCCGTAGATTTCTGATGCCCAGCGTCGAGATCATCGCGGTCGGGACGGAACTGCTGCTCGGCCAATTAGTGGATACGAACACGCCGCACATTGCAGCCGCCATGGCCGAAGCGGGTCTTGACGTGTACGCCTC
>DASRSF010000062.1:0-20502 GCA_035656615.1 Vulcanimicrobiaceae bacterium
AAGCAAAGCGATTCGGTCTGGTAATGACCGCCGGTTCCGATTTCCACGACATCCGCTATCACAAACGCGGCGTCGGCGCCGAAGTCGAAGCCACCGACATTCAACCTTTCCTAAACCTGGTTCTCCCGTAACGCACGATCGCGCCCCCACTCGTCACCGCCACGCGTCCCACCGTCACCGCTAAGCCTCCCATTGTCACCGCGAGCTTCAGATTGTCATCGCGACGCTTTTCCATTGTCATCGCGACCTTCAGATTGTCGTCGCGAGCTTCAGATTGTCATCCTGAGCCTGTCGAAGGACAGCCGAGCTTGACGAGGCCGGCTGCTACGAGGCCCTCGACTTCGCTCGGGCGTCCTTCGACAGGCTCAGGATGACAAAGGCCAGCTCGCCATGACAAAGGGCAGCTCGCCATCGCAATGGGAAGCGTAGGTGGTAGGCGCGTTACTAAGTTAAGGATGTGGTTACTGATGAGCGTACGTGTTGTAAGAGAGCGGCGCCTTGGGTTTCGAGTTCGTCGAGTTGTTTGCGTTGAGCTGAGCGCTCCGGTGAATCATGCATGTACTTATGATTGATGCGCACGTTGTACACGCACGATACCATTGCGGCATATACGAATTCAGCGGCGCAACCCGCGTCGCTGATGAGGTGCGGGTTATTGAGTTTGAGCGCGTCGGCCGCTAATGCCAACGCGCGTGCCGAGGCGAGGGCGCCTTCCAACGGTACGGCGGCAGCGTCCGCAAGTGCGCGCTGCATCGCCTCTTTGTCGCCGCGAGCCGTAACGACGGCCTCGAAGGCAATCTCGTCCCGTTCGCGCAGCGTCAACATGCGTTTGCGCAAATCGTCAGCCTCGCGCACCAAGCGGTCGGCAACGTCATAGACGCCCTCGTATTTTTTGCTGCCGCGGGTGATCCGTGCCACCATGGCCACTAAGCTGCAGCCCGCCGCGCCCACGAGCATCGCGGCACTGCCGCCGCCCGGCGCCGGAGCGTCGGATGCGAGTTTTGTCAGATACTCTTCAAGGTCCACGCTGGGTCATTAGGGAGCGCAAGGCGCAACTCTTGGTCGTAGCGGGGGGGTCCAGCGGTGTGGCAGAATAGCCGGAGGTTCACAACGCGCCCGTAGCTTACAGAGGGGATCTTCACCTTGCCGGTACTCGAACACAAAGAATCGCGCGGAGACGTAAAGGATCGCGCGCTTGCGCAAGCGGGCCGCTCACGGATTGCGTGGGCTGCCGGGTACATGCCCGTGCTCGCGCAGATTCGAGAGCGTTTCGCGCAGCAAAAGCCGCTCGCGGGCGTGCGCATCGGGGCGTGTCTGCACGTGACCACGGAGACCGCCAACCTGATGCTCGCGCTGCAAGCCGGCGGAGCCGAGATTGCGCTATGTGCCAGCAACCCGCTCTCGACCCAGGATGACGTCGCTGCAGCGCTGTGCGAATACGGGATTCCGACGTACGCGATCAAAGGCGAGGACAACCAGACGTATTACCGTCACATCGAATCGGTCATTGCGACCAAACCGCACATGTCGATGGACGACGGGTGCGATCTCGTCAACACGATCTACGGCAAGCATAAAGAGCTGTTCGCCGACATGATCGGCGGGTGCGAAGAGACTACGACCGGCGTCATCCGTTTGAAAGCCATGCAGAAGGACGGCGTTCTGCCCTACCCGGTGATCGCTGTCAACAACGCGATGACCAAGCACATGTTCGACAACCGCTACGGAACCGGGCAGTCCACGCTTGACGGCATCATTCGAGCAACGAATGTTTTGCTTGCCGGACGCACGGTCGTCGTGGTCGGCTACGGCTGGTGCGGACGCGGTATCGCCTCGCGCGCCTCCGGTATGGGCGCGCACGTGGTCGTAACCGAAATCGATCCGCGTAAAGCGCTGGAAGCCGTGATGGACGGCTATCGTGTCATGCCGATGGAAGATGCTGCCCGAACCGGTGACGTGTTCGTCACCGTAACCGGCAACTATCACGTCATCGACGAGCATCACTTCAAATTAATGAAGGACGGCGCGATCGTTTGTAACTCCGGCCACTTCAACGATGAGCTGAACCTCGAAGTTCTGCCGAAGATCACCAAGGGAAAAACCGAGCCCCGCGCGTTTGTGGAGCAGTATGAACTGCATGACGGCCGCAAAATCTGCATTCTGGCCGACGGCCGGCTCATTAACCTCGCCGCGGCTGAAGGCCACCCGGCCGCCGTGATGGATATGTCGTTCGCCAACCAGGCCATGTCGGCGGCGCATCTGGCGCAACATCACCAGCACTTGGAAAAGCGCGTGTACGACGTGCCCGAACACATCGACGAGGAAGTCGCGCAGCTCAAACTCGCCTCGATGAACATCGAAATCGATACGCTTACGGCGGAACAGCGCAAATACATGGAATCCTGGAGCGAGGGCACGTAAGGTGGCCTACCGCAGACTGTTTACCAGCGAGTCCGTGACGGAGGGTCACCCGGACAAAGTTGCCGATCAGATTTCCGACGCTGTTTTGGACGCGATTTTACGCGACGATCCGAACGGGCGGGTCGCTTGCGAGACGTTCGCCATCACCGGCCAGATTCACATTGCCGGCGAGATCACGACGACGACGTACATCGATATCCCGCGCATCGTGCGCGAGGTCATCCAAGACATCGGATACACCAAGTCCGCTGTGGGCTTCGACGCGGAAACGTGCGGCGTGAGCGTTTCGATCGACGAGCAGTCGCCCGACATCGCGATGGGCGTCGACAAATCCTTAGAAGCGAAGGCCGGCGAGCATCCCGATGACGTGTACGAGCGTATCGGCGCGGGCGACCAAGGCATGATGTTCGGCTACGCTTGCCGCGAAACCGAAGAACTGATGCCGCTGCCGATCGTCTTGGCACATAACTTGACGCGTCATTTGGCCGCCGTTCGTAAGAACGGCGACATCCCGTACCTACGGCCCGACGGCAAATCGCAGGTTACGGTAGAGTACGAAGACGACAAACCGATTCGCGTCGACGCCGTCGTCATCTCGACGCAGCACGACCCCGACATCCCGCTGGAGACCATCCGAACCGAAATCACCGAGAAGGTGATCAACCACGTCATCCCCGCTTCGCTGCGCGATGCCAATACGCGTATTTACGTCAATCCAACCGGACGGTTCGTCATCGGCGGACCCAAGGGCGATGCCGGCCTGACGGGACGAAAGATCATCGCGGACACTTATGGCGGCATGGCCCGCCATGGCGGTGGCGCCTTCTCCGGAAAAGATCCGACCAAGGTAGACCGCTCGGCGGCCTATGCCGCGCGTCACGTGGCCAAGAACGTCGTAGCAGCCGGCCTAGCCGACCGTTGTGAAGTTCAGGTCGCCTACGCCATCGGCGTGGCCCGGCCGGTCAGCGTGCTGGTCGAGACCTTCGGTACCGGCGCGCTCCCCGAGGAGCGGATAGCGGAGCTCGTTCGCTCGACCTTTGATCTGCGTCCCGCCGCGATTATCGATCACCTGCAACTGCGGCGGCCGATTTACCGCCAGGTTGCTGCGTACGGCCACTTCGGCCGGCCGGACCTCGACCTGCCGTGGGAGCGGTTGGACAAGGCCGAGGCGCTTCGTAAAGCGGCTGGAAGCGGCGTCCTCAAGGTGCCGAACTTCACATAAGGAAGAATACAGTCCAAGATGGCGCCCGCTCGTAACATTGCGTAACCTTGTAGAAAGAAACCTGACGTTATACGTCGGGCTTTTTTCTTTTCCGATTATGCGAACAAATGCGCTGCGTTTGGCGTTTCCTTGTCAAGTGAATGATGTACCACGCACCGACACGGTATCCGGTACAAAGGAGTTTACATGAACCTTCGAAGCAGAATCCCGGCGCTGGCTATGCTTCTGGCATTCGTCCTGCCGGTCGCGGCCCTGGCGCAGACGGTGACGCTGCAGCAAGGCCAAGAGATGAACGTGCAGATGCAGGACACGATCGATTCCGGCAGCGCGTACGCAGGGCAGCATTTCACCGCCCGTGTCGTCGCGCCGTATCCGAACGATGACGCGACGTTTTCAAATGCGATTGTCAACGGAACGGTCATCAAAGTCGTGCCCGCCGGGCAAGGCCGCAACCCCGAATTGCACTTCGCGTGGGACTCGATAACGCTCCAAAACGGCGCGAGCTACCCGATTAACGCTGAGATGACGACGGGCGGTCCGACCCAGCAAAACAAAAACGGCGGCCACGTCGCACTGACGACGATTGGCGGCATGATCGCGGGCAACATCATTGGTAAAACGATTTTCCACACCGGCGCGGGTGGCGCGCTGGGCGCGGCCGGCGGCTTCCTCGTCGGCTACAACAAGAAGTCGAACATCACGTTCAAGCAGGGCAGCAGCTTCAAACTCACGCTTACGCGTCCGCTGATGGTCCGCCGCCAAGCCGGACACACGTACTAAGCCTTTCTCGTTCAAGGGGGAACAAAAACGGCACCCGTTACCGGGTGCCGTTTTTGTTAGCGGCGCTCCGTTCGGATAGCGCTCGAGCTGATCGCGGCGAGCGCGACCGCGAGATAGGCGAGCGTTGAAATCGTCATCGCCAGATGCGGCGAATACCGGTCTGCCAGGTATCCAAACATCAACGCGCCGGGCGGAATTCCGCACAAGACGAAGAGTCGCACCGCACCAAAGACGCGGCCTACGGCTTCTTCAGGTACCACCCGCAGGCGGAAACCGACGATGAGCGCCACTTCGAAGTTGGCGCAGGCGTTGGCAACGGCCCAGAATGCACCTGCGATCCAGATGTTGGTGGTCAGGATCACCGGAATGAATAACAGCGCGTCAAACGTCAATGCCATACAAAGGGCCGCTCCGAATGGCCAGCGCCCGGCAAATCGCCCAGCAACTAGCGACCCGATGATTGCGCCGATTGCGGAAATGCTTAAAAAGATCCCAACTTGCGGATCCGTCGCGCCGAAGCTATGCTTCAGAAAGGGGATGATGATAGAGTAACCGCCGAAGCCGATTGCATTGAGCACGCAACTAGTGAAGGTCAGCGTGCGCAGCGTCCGATCGGCGAAGAGAAAGCGGAATCCCAAGGCGATGTCATCCAGCAGATGCCGCATCGAAGGAACGCCGGTCCTATTCTCGGGGCCAAGCGTTGGGATGCGCGAGAGCGAGATCTGCGAGATCAAGTAGGTCGCTGCATTCGTGACGAGCGCGGGAAAGGGGCCGAACAGACTGAACAGCGCCGCACCGGTGATCGGCGTGATGAGGTTCGAGGTGCTTTCAGCGGCGTTCAATGCCGCGATCGCTTCTGTGCCGCGTTCCTTGCCCAGCAAGAACGGAATGCTGGAGGCCTGTCCGCCCACGAACAGCGCCGCGCAGATTGCAAGCAATACCAGTCCCCCGTAGACCATCGGTATCGACAGCTGATTGCGTGCATAGAGAAGCGCGAAGGCGCACATGATGAGGCAGCGGATGGCGTCGGCCGCGATCATGAGGGCGCGCCGGTCTACGCGGTCCGCGAGCGAGCCGCCGAGCAATCCGAACAGTGCGAAGGGCCCCAGTTCGCACACGTACGCGACGCTTGTCGATAAGGCCGATCCCGTCAAACGATACACTAAAAGCGGCACGGCAAGCGTGCGCAAACCGTCGCCGATCAGGCTCATCGCCTGCCCGAAGTAGTATTGCCGGAAGCTGCGCGAGGAGAAGATCCCCCGTAGCGCAAGTGAAGGTGAGGCCACTTTTTCGATCCCCGGTTCGTTCTGCAAGGAGGCCCGAGGGGGATAGCCAAGTACGGCGAGTCCCGAGCGAGCATTCCGGATTAGCTCAGTTGGTAGAGCAGCTGACTGTTAATCAGCGGGTCGCTGGTTCGAGTCCAGCATCCGGAGCCATGAAACGAAAGAGCTCTCGCGCACGCGAGGGCTCTTTCGCTATCTCCTCACGCCTGCAACAATTACGTCCACTGCTCGGCGGATCGCCGAATCACGGAAACATCCGCTCAAAATGTTGCTAGCGCATAGTGCAGGCGATTGTATCGGGAAGTAACCTTTTTGTCAAAACACCCCCCAGATTGCCTGGCCGTGGCTTATGCGCGGCTTTGAAAGCGGTCGATGGTGTCCAGGAAATCTGACGAATCGCGGTAGGAGCGTCCCGAGAGTATGTCCGCGGCCCGCGTCATCCAGCGTGAGCCGCCCTCGCGCCGGGCCAGAAGGTGTGCTGCCATCCAAACTCCCGCGGCTATGGCGGCCGTTACCGCAACGTTTGCGGCCAAATAAGGAACACCAAGGACCCGCACCGCATCTACATGCATGAGGGTCAGCGCCACAACAAGCAGCGGGGTCCACAAGAGCGGGGCGGTCAGCAACTCCGCGGCCACGAGCGCTGAGCGGCGCATTTTCATGCGCTCAAGGACCGACTGAATCGCGACCACCGGCTCATCGAAATCGATGCTGCGAATTCCAACCAAGATGCCTATCGTAACAACGTTCGCGACGATCAGCGCCACTCCCAAAATTACCGCACTGAGGAATACGACTCGATGGGAAAAGTTGTCTGCTGCAAACGATCCGATCGCGATTAATGCAATATAGTTCAGAACGATCTCCAACCCCAGTAATCGTTGTTCGCGAGCGAGCGGCGCTTTCGCGCGTGCGGTCATGGATTGCGCGACCAGCAGGTCGTTGAGCCGTTCCGTATGCGCCAAGTGGGTCTCGAGGGCGGCCCAAGCTTCGCGAAGATCAGGGCTTTCCATATACGCTTCCTTCTTCATTGGCAAGTGCGGTAACGGCTTGACGTAGACGGTCCTTGATCCGCGCCAGTTTCGTGGCCGCGTTGGTGGAGGAAATGCCGAGAATTGACGCGATCTCCGCGTGCGCGTAGCCATCGAGGTGTAACAGCACGAGTGCTTTATCAAAAGCGCCCAATTCGTCGATGCATTCCAGCAACTGAGCCACGCGCGGATCCGCGGGCGGGGATTGCGCGGGCCCGCCGATCTCGTCCAGCGCTCTCACCGTGTGGATGTACCGCTCCTCGGAGCGAAAGAACGAGATCGCCACGTTAAGGCAGACCCGGTACATCCATGTCGCGAACGGCCGCGAAGCGTCGTACCGGTCGAAGGAACGCCACAGGGCCGTGGTCATTTCTTGAACCAAGTCGCTTCGCTGCGAAGCAGATGGGCAGTACGCACGGGCAACTTTCCGTAAGATGCCGGCATGCTTTTCAACCAGACTCGTGAACCGGTCTCCTTGGGCCTGCCTTGCGCTGCTCACACCTAGTGATTCGCCGGCGAAGCGGCAAAAATCACACCCGCCCGGCTAGAACGGTTCGTCCCCGAAGTTGAGCCGAAGAAACGAGGGCCGTGGCTATGGAGACGCTCCCGGAGGGGCGCGTTCACGGATCGACCGAACGCCTTTTTTGCGGCCATGACGAAAGGATCTTATGATCAAGAGCGTGTGCATTATGTTCTGCGTTGCAGCGACATTGTCTGGGCCGCTGAACGCGGCACAAACGATCGATCAAATCGCAGCTCGTCCTGAATTAAACCACGCCATCTTCGCCGGCGAGGTCTACGATCTCGATACGCATCGCGTGCTTTACGCGCGTAATGCGAATACGTTCATGGAGTCCGCGTCGAACACGAAGCTGCTCTCGATCGGCACGTCGTTGGCGCTCCTTGGGCCAGCATTCCGCTACACGACACCGGTTTACCGAACAGGTCCAATCGACTCGGCGGGCACGCTGCACGGCGACGTCGTGCTTGTCGCGAGCGGCGATCCGAACCTTTCGCAGCGCATTCAACCCGACGGGACGCTCGCGTTCGTCGATTCCGACCATGAGGACGGCGGAACGGGAACCGCCGATGCAAAGACTGTCCCAGGGGATCCACTTGCGGTGCTGCGCGACCTCGCGGCGCAGGTTGCGCGGGCAGGTGTGAAGCGCGTCAATGGCCGTGTTGCGGTCGACGTTTCGCTGTTCACCGATCATGGCGTCGGCCCTTGGTCGACGCTACTCTCTCCGGTTGTGGTCAACGACAACATCGTGGATCTTACCGTAAAAGCCGGCGCAAAGCCCGGCGACGCAGCGACGATCGCCGTCTCTCCGCAGACACCGTACGTGACCGTCGTAAGTAAAATGGTAACGTGCGCTCCGGGATGCGAGTACGTGTCAAGCAACAGTGACGTGCGAAACGCAGATGGTTCCCGTACCGTCACGCTCAGCGGTACTATTCCGGCCGGCTACACGATTTTGGATAACTACCCGGTTCCCGAACCCGAAACCTTTGCCGCGATGGCGTTCGCGCAAGCATTAAAGGAGGCGGGCGTCACCGTCGATACGGCGCCGAACCCGCCGCCTTTTTCTCACGATACCGCGGCGCCGTCGTACGTTCAAGCAAACCGCATAGCAGTCCACGTTTCGCCTCCGCTTTCGCAGGACGCTCGGATCACGTTGAAGGTAAGCCAGAACGTGCATGCCGCGCTGCAACCGGTTCTTTGGGGCGTCTACGTTGCGCACGCAAAGAGCGACGCGCTGAACGCAGGCTTCGCTCAGGAACGGGCGCTTCTCATGCGTTCCGGTCTCGACGTGGACGCCGCAGCGCAACAGGATGGCGACGGCGCATTCGGATTTTTTACACCGGATTTTTTAGTACACTACCTTGATTGGGCGGCGCGACAGTCATGGTATCCGTTCTTCCGGCGTGCACTGCCCATTCTGGGTGTCGACGGCACGCTGTACGACATTCAGAGAAGCTCGCCCGCCAGAGGCAAGGTTTTCGCAAAGACCGGAACCGACGACGAACAAGACCTGCTCAACGACCGCCTGTTGTACATAAAGGCATTGGCCGGCTACACCACAACGCGCAGGGGTCACCACATCGCCTTTGCATTCTCCGTAAACCGCGTGCCGGTTCGGCTTAGTATCTATCCGCGTAAAGACGGCTATCACCACACTGCCGAACTACTGGGCGCAATGGCGACCGCGACGTATCTAAATTATTGAGGCACTGTCGGCCAGACGTGGTCGCTAGTCCCACGAGGCCCGCGCGCTTTCTACGTGCTCCTGGGCGTCGCAATCAGCTTCTTTAAAACTCACCTTCCTGCGACCGTCCCTCGTATTTCTGCGTGACTGCGGCGTCACTATCTTCGCCGCCGACGCTCGGAATTGCTACGATACGGCCGTGCACGCGTTGCAGCTCCGCTTCCAAGACGCGCGAGACTTCCCGAGTGGTGTCTGTGCTCGTACCGTATGGAGCGGCAAATTCACCAAAGCGGTGCACCGTTTCGCTCACTTGCTCTATGACTTCTCGCATCGCCGGCTCATTTAGACTTTGTTTGCGTCCTACTGCGAGAAGATCGTTTACCGTGATGTCGTCGCCTCCACGGCCATTTACCGCCAAGTAGTGTTCGTTGCCGGGACCGCCGGAATACGTCAAATCATATGCGGGCGCGAGTTGCCACTTGCCGTTTTCATCCATGAGGAAAGCATGTTGTTTGGTGTGATCATCCCGGTTGTGAGCAAGGACATTAAAAACCATACGGCGGAAGATCAACTCGACAGCTTGGTGGTCGCGTGTAACATAGCGCACGATGTTATGTAAGTCACCGTAGTCTATTGAACCGTACTCCCACGGCGCCTCCGCCAGCGCACAAACGGAACTCATATGCAAGCGCCGGTTTCCCGCGCGCCGATCGAAGCGCTTCGTAGCGAAATAGCCGGAAGCGGGGGTCTGCGCAGGCAATAGGCGTGTCTCCGCCATGCGGATGCCTGCGGCCCGCGCCATACCGGCGTACGTTGCCTCCAATCCGCTCACGTCCGGAAGGTCATTTTTCGAGCTTCTAAACTTGACGATCCACGCATCGTAGCCGTCCGGCAGCGTAGCGTCGCCTGCGACGATATGGCCACGAGCATCTATGCCGACCAGAGCTTTTGGGCGCGCCCCTCCAGATGAGCCGCCCACCCGCTCCAAGAGCGAGACATCTGATTCACCTTCGCCTTCAAGGATGGACAGCGATTCGTTGGCAAGGGCATCCAAGTTTATCTCGTCGACGTCGTCCCGCTTCAGCGCAGGTTCGTATACCAATGCGCCGGGTCCGCGCTGCCCCACGATGCCCAATTTGTCGATGGCCGTGAGCGAGCGGAATGGAACATTGCGTTTACCCGCCAGACGCCGAATGAGCGCTTGTCCCCACGCATCCGGCAGACTGTCCGAAAATATGCCATGCAGTCCGTCAAATTCACGGGGCATTGCGGCTCGGTGTAGGCCGCTTCCGTGCTGACGACGCAGCGGATTAAGCTCCAATCCGTGTCGAGCGAAATCTGCCGCATATTCAAAGACGCCTACGTTGCCGTCCATCGCTAAACGACCGACGAGCACTCGCTCATCGCTCCCAAAGGCGAGGAACACATTCAGTGGTGTGTTGGCCTTGAGCTTCATGATTTTTTGCGGGCTCGCATGGGTTTACGTGCGCGGGCGAGGATGTCATCCAACGACCGCGGCGAACGGATCATGAACAGCTCCGAGAGCGCAGATTCGGCCTCTAACGCGAGCGCAACACGGATTAGCAAATCAATGGCGCCTTGACCGGTGCGCTCAAACCGTTTCAAGGTCGACAGCGGCACCCCAGCACGCTGGGCAAGGTCGACCTGCCGAAGGCCGTACTTCAGACGAAGATCATGTGCCCGAGCGGCAAGGCCCTGTGCGATTTCCTTCGGTGATAAGAGATCCATATATGGCCTTTAACTGGCTTTCACGGCGTTAGTGTACCATATTTGAACCGTTATAGGAAGTAGCGGGTCTCGAAAAGATAAGCATACGGCTGCCTGTATGCAATTCGTGAAAGCCGACGAGGCGAGCCGTCCCGCTTCCACGCACAAATGCTGTGTCAGTCTGCCGACTCGACAACCGTGATTATGTTCACGTATACATGCACAAATCGTTTTAAGTTGTACACGTATACGTGACCACGCATGGTCCTATCGCCGGCTTTTGCCCGTCGTGAATCGTCGTCGCGAAATCAAGCGGCAAAGGCGAGCCGTCCGGCTACGGCGTTTTGCGCGCACCCAGTCGACTGCGGCAATGATATGTTTGGACGATAGATCGTTGGAGCGTCTCGCACATTATGTTGACGGCTTGCCGGATGAGCGTTGCGGCTCACGCAGATAGTCAACCCGCGCAGCCCTCTATTCGAATGACCGTTAGCGTACGTGTGCGGCGTTCTCGGAGTTCCTATTGTCGCATGCTTCGGTCTAGAGGACCCCAGCGTACGGCGACGGTATGAAGAGAGTCTGAACGACACCCTGCCGGACGAGTATTTGGGAGTCTGTGGTATGCAGAAATTGACGGTAGAGCAGCTCGCGCAGCTGCTTCACGACGCGGAACTCGCACATGCAGAGCATGAACGAACCTTAGGCCAGACCGATCAGGATTGGCCGCGCTGGTACGCGGAATACATCTTGGATCGCGTACCCGAGGCTCGCTGGGAATAACCGCGCAAACTACTCGCTAGCAGATGCATCGGAGCGCTTTATACAATAAGGTGGACGTCTCCGAATTCATGCTGATAGTACCCCGCGGCGGCAGCCTCGCGGTACGCGCCTTCTAAAGCCGTCGTGTCGGCAAATGCACGCAGTATCCACTGGTGGGTTGCCGCCGAATGATGAAAACCAGTCAGCAGCGCGTCGGCCGTTTGAAGGCGGTATCGCTCGTCGATGATTAAATCAGTCCAGCCTTGTGACGCGACGGAGATCCCATCGTGCACCGAGCTTTCAAGCGCGCGCAGCACCGTCGTGCCGGCCGCCACGACGCGGCCGCCTGCCCGCCGGACGCGGTTGACCAGTTCTGCCGTTTCGGGCGGTACAGAGTAGCGTTCGATCGTAGGGCGTTCGGGCGCCTCAAAACTGGACACTCCACAATGCAGCGTAATCGTCGCGATTCCGACGCCGTGACGGCGAAGCGTGCGAAGTACGCCAGGCGTGAACGGACGCGCCGCGGACGGCATTTCGGCAGAACCGGGCTCACGCGCAAATATCGTCTGGTAATCCGAAAGCGGAAACACTTCCGTTACGTAGCCGTAACGGATCGGCGCACCGTGCTCCATCAGATATGCGTACATTGCGGCAGGCAGATCGAACAGCGTAAACCAAAGCCGCGGTGCTTGCGGGTCGAGCGGCGCGAGCACGGTGGCCCGCCCTGATCCCGGCAGTTGCAACACTTCGCCGGGAGTTGCGGCACCGCGTGGTTCCGCGATCCACAATCGCCGATCGATTGCCGTAGCTACGTGAAGGTTGAGTTCGGTACCATCGGAACGCCTTGCACGCAAAGCGGCCGGAAGCGTTGCCGAATCGTTCACGACCAAAAGGTCGCCTTCGCGCAAAAATTCAGCAAAATCGTAAAAGTGCGCGTGAGTGTGCGTGCTCCGTGCGCGGTTCGTAACCAGCAAACGGACGCCGTCCCGTTCGATGCCGCGGCGCTCGGCAGGCGCGCTCGCGGACGGCAGCGTCAACGGGCCGGTGATCGCAGCTGCGTTCATGCGCTTACCATGCCCGGAACGCGTATACGTTGATAGGGCTCCGTTACGTGCTGTATCGCCTGGTGCAATGCCCGCGCTGAATTCGCCGGATCGCGCAACTCTGCGGGATCGGCGTCGGGAATTGCGTCACGGTGCATCTGCGTATCCATGTCGCCGGGATCCGCGACCAGCACCCGTATCGCCGTGCCGTGTAGCTCTTCGGCAAGCACGCGCGAAACGTGTTCGAGCGCCGCTTTTGAGGCGCCGTAGCCTCCCCACGTTGCGTATGCCTGCGATGCCGCATCTGACGTAATATTCACGATAACCGGATTGCCGGGAGTACGGCGCATGATACGTAGCGAGTGCTGTATCAGATGAATCGGCGCAAACACGTTAACCTGGAAAAGACGCTGAAACGTCTGTTCGGTCAGTTGATCGATCGTGGGAAGCGGGACTTCACCGAGAGTCGAGGCGTTATTGACCAAGATATCCAAGCGCCCGAGCGCAGCGGCAGCATTCACCAGCTCGTGCGCGTGGCGTTTGTCGGCAACGTCACCCGGGATGGCGATCAGATTCCCGTACGGGCGCAGTTCGTGCACGGCCGCGTCTAAACGGACGTCGTCGCGGGCATCGACGATCGTGGTGATTCCCGCAAGCAAGAATTCGCGGGCAAGGGCCTTCCCGAGGCCTTGCGACCCGCCGGTGATCACCGCTACGCGGACGGCGGAACTTGAAGTATTCATACAAGCGCAACTCTACAACCTAAAGTATGGTTGAGGTCAATACCATGGCGGAATTACTTACGATTGGGGAAGTCGCCCAGCGAAGCGGCGTCGCCGTTTCCACCTTGCACTTCTATGAAGCAAAGGGCCTGATCCACAGTGTGCGCAGTTCGGGCAATCAGCGACGTTACGAGCGTTCCGAGCTGCGGCGGATCGCCGTTATCCGCGTCGCGCAGCGCGCTGGAATATCGCTGCGAGAGATACGCGAAACACTGGCAACGCTGCCATCACGCGGCGGCATCTCCGCCAAGGATTGGGCCGCGCTCTCAAAGCGTTGGAAAGGCGACTTAAACAATCGTATTGCGCGCTTGGAAGCGTTGCGCGATCAACTTGGTGATTGCATCGGCTGCGGTTGCTTGTCCCTTAGCACGTGCCCATTGCGCAATCCATCGGATATTGCCGGAGAAGACGGTGCGGGCCCGCGCTATATCGATCCGCAATAGCGCCTTTAGGGTGAGGCGGGGTTGCGTGCGCCCACGCGTTTCATATGCAGGCGCCCGATGGCGAAGGCGCTTGCAGTAGCCAGCGCCGGCAGCACGCCGATGAGCTTGGCACGTTCACCTACGATCGCCGTGCCGATCGCCGGAGCTAGTACTAGTGCAATATTGTTCACCGCGTCGCTCAACCCCATAATTGCGCCGCGCTCGTCGGCCGGCGCGCGCTCGGAGAGAACCGTGATAAGTGCCGGCTGCACCATGGCCGCACCGGCCGCCCACAAAATGAGCACCGGAAAAAACCAGTCAATGTTTCGAACGAAATAAATCAGTGCGTAGGACATGAACAGTAAGGCAAAACCAATTTGCCCGACAACGAAATTACCGATGCGTTTGGTTAACGGCGTGACGACAAAGAGCATCGTAAGGCCGCCCACGACCCCGGCTCCGGCAAGCAGCCAACTCGAACGTTGAATCGTTTCATGCAATGCGTGATCGAGATAGAGCGCAAAATCCGCCAGAAGGTACACGACCGCAAAAATAAATAAAAACTGACGTAACAGCACGCGCCGGATCGCGGGCTGCAAAGCGGCGCGTAGCGACTGAACGATACTGGTACGTTGTCGCTTGGACCGGGTCCGGGCCGGAAGCAACCAAATCGTTAGTCCGATATTAATGATCTCCAGCCCCGCCGCAACCACGAACGGGAATTGCAAACCGTGCCGGGCTAAAAAACCGGCGGCCACGGGGCCAACCACGAACGCAGACCCGAATACTGCTCCGTAGACCGTATACGCACGGTTGCGCTGCTGTTCGTTGGTGACGTCCGCGATGTAGGATTCGGCGGCCCCGATGCTGCCCGCGCCGACCCCCGAGATCAGCCGCGAAATATAAATCCAAAACAGAGAGTTGGATAAGGCAAGAATCGTGTAGCCGGCAAGCGTGAATACCTGTGCTATCAGAATGATCGGTTTGCGTCCGGCCACGTCGCTTGCTTTACCCCATGCCGGGGCGGCCAGCATCGCACAAAACGCCGGGATGCTCACGAGCATTCCCACCATCCAGTCCGCAGCGCCGTACCTGCGCGCGAGTGCCGGAAGCAGCGGAATGAGCAGCGTGTAGCCCAGCATATCGACGAACGTGGTCAGATAAATCGGCAACACGTCCCTGGGCAGCTGGAGTACCGGCAGCGTCCGAGAGCTCACGCTGTACTATCGACGGAAATCTAGGCGTTCAAACGTTTTGCAAGCTGCTGCATTTCTGTAGAGGGTGCGGCGCCGAGCTGCTGTTCGAGCAGTTGACGGTAGTTGCGGTACGCACGAGCCGCCTCGGCGCGATTGTCGTTTTCCAGATGTAAGCGAATCAGTGTTTCGTGCGCCCACTCATCGCACGGGTCTTCCTCGATAAGGTCGGCCGCATAACGCAGGATCGCCGCGTCATCCCCGGCCTTTTTCGCCGCGCCAATCAGATGCCGGGCCAGCACGCGCGCACTTTCGTTCACCCGGTACTCGATCGGTGCAAACCATTCGTACTGGCGTAAATGTGGATACTCGCGCCGTTGCACGCGTGAATAGAGCGTCGGCAGATCCACCGCCGCATCCACCGCTGCGCCGCGTTGGAGCTGCTGGGAAATAAATTCCAACTCCCAAAGGTCGACCTGCACGCGCTCGGTCAGGCGGTAGGCATTACCAATCCCTTCGACGATGTCCGCACGCATCGTACGTTTTCGCAGCCGGTGAAGTAAGCTGTAGAGCGCGTCACGCGCGCCCGTCTCCTCCAGGTCCGGCCAAATCGCATCCTGGATCTCTTCGCGCGGCGTGGCGATGCGTCGGCGGCTTAAGAACGCGAGCACCGCAGCTTCCCGCGTCGTCAAACGGATAGGCTTCCCATCGATGAGGATCTGCTCGTTCAGCACCTCCAAGCGCAAAGCCGTGGCAACGGATGCGGCGGCTCCTTTCTTTTGCTCGAAGTGCGAGGTGAATGTCTGGAGAAACGATGGACGGCCTTGCGCGCATGCCAGAATGGCGTTTCGCATTTCAGGTGCTTCATCCATATCGAGCGTTTCGAGCAATTCCTCGCACCATTGCCTGCGCGCCGGCGGATCGCTGACTGCTTGCACCAATGTTAAAAATGCCCGTGCCCTATCAACCGAACCCAATTGCTTAAACCCGTACTCAACGAGGGCGTCTCGCCGTCCACCACTCACTTTGGCGGCTGCCATCAGAATTTGCCTTAACAATAGCCCGGGCTCCCAAAGGGGCACGAGCGAATCTACGCTGTCGGCCTGAAGGGCGTGAAGAACCCAAGCGTAGTCGGGATGATGCGTTGCCGATGCAGCGGCCTCAAGCTCGCTATGATGCTCTTTCGCGGCTTGCTCCTCGTTCCAAAACCACGCGCAATACAAGCTAAGAAACAAGAAATGTGCGTGGGGGCGAGGGCCAAGGTGCCGAGCGTGTTCTACGCAAACCGCCTGCCAATGCAGTGATCCCTCACGATCGCCTCGCAAGCGAAGCGTATTCTCTAGATAGTGCGCCATACGAGCGCTGTGCATCGGCAATCCGGCCTCGTTTAAGCGCGCATATCCGTTGCAAAGACTCTCCTCGACACCGGAAAACTTCCAAAAATACGCCTTCAGCGTCTCCGGCCAACCCGCTAGTAACACGTTTGCGTCAGATGAAACCTGCGCGGCCCGTCGTACCAGCGGGCTCTCGATCACGGCCAATCCCTGCTGGAGATCCAGATGGTCGCTATGGGCCTGCGCGGCGGCAACGATTGCTACAGGGTCGTCGTCTTCGGATAGCCGTTCAAACGTTTCGCATAGCAATTCGCTGGTAATATCCGAACGCAACTGTTCCGCGACGGCAATCAGCTTGGGATGCACGCGCAACGCCTGCAGCGGCAATTGCGTCAACTCATACGCACTCTCCGCCTTCTGCAGTTCCTGCATCGAAAGGCGCGCCATTGCGCGCGCGGCGTCCTGATCTTTGCCGACAAGGCGGTAGAGCAAAGCGGCGCGCCGGCAGTCTGCGCGTTGCTCGGCATACTCGGCGATTGAAACCGGTATTGCGGCCTCGGATTGAGTTTGCAGCAATACCTCTCGAACCAGCGGATGGATCGTGAATGTGTCGCCTTCACGCTGAACCAGCAGTGACTTGCGTAACGTGTCTTGCAATTCCAGCGGTGTTTGCCCCGTGGCAATGCAGAGCTCATCTGCCGTGACATCCGGTACCACGGAGCACAGTGTCATAACGTGCTTGACCGCAGCGTCGAGCGGCGCTAATACTTCATGCACAAAGTAAACGAACAGGTCTTCGAACGCGATGTTGTTCGCGTCGCTAAGCGCAGCTTCAAGGCGCCCTTCCCTGAAGAGCCGGGCCAGCAACAGCAGCACGACGGGCCACCCGCGAGCCACGGCGATGATGCGCTCCCGGTATTCCGGCGGTACCCCTTGCTGCTGCAGAAGCGGGGCGGCCTCGCCATCGCTCAGCCTCAAGTCCTGCGTCGATAATTTTGAAAGGCGGTGAGGCGGAAGATACCGGCTCGCGCGGGTGGGCAGTGGCGTACGGCTGCAGACGATGACGCGTCGCCCGACCGGTGCGGTATTGAGAAGGTCGGTGAGCGATGCCAGCAGATTGGAATCCCGCGCGATTGCCTCGGTGTTATCGAAAACAAAGACGGACGCCGGCGACTCTTTACACCATGCCGCGGTCAGGATATTGCGGCACTCGGCGTCTTGCTCGATGCTGGAAAGCTGCACGAGCAGGCCCGAGAAAAACGACGCTTCATTTGGGTTCTCCGCCTGAAGCGCTAAAAGCACGTTGTGCGCGAATGTTTTTACGTCCTCGCAGTCGCAGTCACACGAAGCGGAATTCGCGTATTCGGCCCGGATGGAATTGGCGAGCGTGGTTTTACCGTATCCGGCCGGCGCGACGAGCATAACAACGCGAACAGCGGGCGAGCGTAAAAGCGTCAGGCGCCGCTCGTTGCTCACCCCTTGATGCGCGGAAACGTCGAATTGGATAGGTGTCGTCACAATAATCGCTTCTACAGGGGTGTATCGGGCGATTATGGCAGCCGTAAAGTGTTCGAGCCTGGCTGGTCCCAGTCTGAGCGGTTTAGATGTGCACGACCTGGCCTGTGCCGGACTCTAGCGCCCGCTCATAGACCAGGTTGCCTGCGGCCAAATCCTCGATGGCCAGCCCTACCGATTTGAAAAGTGTAATTTCGGATTCGGCGGAACGCCCGCGGACTGCGCCGCTTGCGAGCTCGGCCAGCTCACCGAGAATGTGTTGCTGCGTGATGCGGCCTTCGCGCAGCGGGGCCAGCAGATCATCCGGCTCGCGAAGCGCGCTCTCACGACTGTCCACGAATACGCGCGACCGGACGACGGCCTCCGTATCGAGCTCGCGGAACGGCGGAACGGACGCACCGGCGGCGTTGACGTGCTGTCCGGCAATGAGCCACCTTCCCAGAAGTACCGGAGAAGTTGCCGCGGTCACCGTGCAAATGATATCGGCGCCGCGGACGGCGCTCTCGGGATCTGCGCACGCTTCGATGGAAAGATCGCTTTCGGCAAAGCGTTCGGCGAACGCGCGTGCGTGTTCGGGGGTGCGGCTCCACACGCGTACGGACCGGATGCTGCGGACCTCACGCATTGCGGCAAGATGCATGCCGGCTTGAACGCCCGACCCCAGAATCGCAAGCACGTGCGCATCTTCTCCGGCAAGCCGGCGGGTCGCGACGGCGCTGACCGCGGCGGTACGAATTGCCGTAATGGCGCCGGCGTGAATAATCGCTCGCGGTACGCCGTGCTGCGTTTCAAAAAGCACGACGAAGCCCTGATGCGATTCCCGTCCCGCCGTACGGTTTTGGGGAAACACGCTGATTACTTTCGCACCCAGCCAGGGCGGTTCGCCCAGCCACGCCGGCATCGTAGCTATCGCCCCGGCTTGGCCGGGTTGCCAAGCGATAATGCGCGGCGGCTGAACTGCGCCGCAAGACGCGAGTGCAGCAAACATATGCTCCATGGCTTCAATACAGTCGCGCATCGGCAAGAGCTCGAAGACCTCCGCCTCACCGACGACCACGACGCTCATGAAACGGTGTTCTCCTTCGAAAGGGATGTTGAACCAAAAATACGCCGGTGGTTGTCCGGATGATTCATTTCTACGTTATAAATGCCGGAGCGGTGGCATAAGGTATGCGCCATGCACTATACAAAGGACGAGCTCATCCAGCGATTGGGCGAACCTGCCGAAGAAAACGTCCCGCCGAATTTGACCGATCCGGGCCGCCCGCTCAACGTTCTGCGCTGGGAATGCGGCTGCGCCGCGGTAAAGGCGTATGACGATGAGCTTTGGGAATGGGATCCCTGCGAGCGCCATAAAGAAGAACGGCCCGTCGTTTGACGAGCCGCTTTTCTTGATGCAGTACTAGGCTTTTTTCTTTCGTCCGCCCTTGCGTCCGGAGCTCTTTTTCCGTCCGCCTTTGCGTCCGGCTGCAGCCTTACGCGTTGACTTGCGGCCCACTTTACGCCGGCCGCTCGTTTTTTTGCGTCCGCCGGTCGATTTTTTACGGCCCGTAGACTTTTTACGTCCGCTGGTTTTCTTGCGTCCGCGTGTGCCCGTTGACTTTTTGCGTCCGCGTGTGCCCGTTGATTTCTTGCGTCCGCGTCCGCCCGTTGACTTCTTGCGTCCGCGTGTGCCTGCAGCTTTCTTACGGCCGCCGGTCGATTTCTTACGGCCGGTGGATTTCTTACGTCCGGCCGTTGATTTACGGGCGCCCGTGCGAGCCGTAGATTTTCGTCCGGCTTTTTTGCGGCCGCCTTTTCGGCGTCCGCGGCGGCCGTTGGATTCTTCACCCATCATTCCGCCGTTTTGCATCATATCGGAATCCATTCTTCCTCCCTTCGTCCCCGGGGACGAACTAGAGATGGTGGACAGCGCAATTTAGCGCTTTGTGCGCATCATAATTAATTTTCGTGATAATTGCAAATTTTGACCGATTTGGAAGTTGACGCGCACCCCCGATTTGGTGTATCGCGCGTACGCGTGCGGCCCCTAAAATTTGCCCCGGGGTTGACCCCAGCGGTATACTAGGGCCCGTGAAAAAGCCCGTGATCATCGTGGAGTCCCCCACGAAAGCGCGCACCATTAAGAAGTTTCTGCCGGCGCGCTACGTCGTCAAGGCCTCAGTGGGCCATGTACGAGATCTGCCGAAAAGTACGCTCGGCGTTGACGTCGAGCATGGTTTCGTGCCGAAGTACCTGACGATAAAAGGAAAGGGCGATATCATCAAGGAGCTGCGCTCCGCGGTCAAAGGCGCGAGCGACGTGTACCTTGCGACCGACCCGGATCGCGAAGGCGAAGCCATTGCCTGGCACTTGGCGGAGCTGCTTAAACTCGATCATCCAAAGCGCGTGGAGCTTCATGAAATTACCAAAGAGGCCGCCCTTGCCGCGCTCAAACACCCGCATCCCATCGACATCGACCGGGTCAATGCCCAGCAAGCACGCCGCATCCTCGATCGTTTGGTGGGGTATAAAATTTCGCCGCTTCTGTGGGCGAAGGTGCGCGGCGGATTATCGGCCGGACGCGTTCAATCGGTTGCCGTTCGCCTAATCGTCGATCGCGAACGAGAGATCGGGCGCTTCGTCCCGCGCGAATACTGGTCCATCACCGCAATGCTTTCGGCGTCGGCTGAGCCGGCTCTGGTTTTCCCGGCCGAACTGGCGCTATTCAACGGGGAAAAAATCGCCGTTGAAAGTCAGGCGCAGGCCGATGTGGTGCTCGCAGGTCTGGATGGCGCTACGT
>DASRSF010000063.1:0-9334 GCA_035656615.1 Vulcanimicrobiaceae bacterium
AATGGCGCTCGTTCCCAATGCCGATGCGCAGTTCCGAGACGAGTACGAGCGCTCCGGTCTGTTTTTGGTGAACATGGGCGGAAAATTTGCCGTGGCCGATGCGCGGCCGGGAACACCGTCCGCCGACGCGGGCATCATGCGTGGCGACGTCATCGTTGCAATCGACGGGAAGTCGACAGCCGGTATGTCGCTGGACCAAATCCGCGAGGCATTCCGTGCGCCCGCGGGCACCGTGGTTCATCTCACGTTGGCATCCAAATCAAAAGCCCCGCGCCAAGTCACCTTAACCCTCCGGGACTACGTATAGCGCCTGGAGAGACGTGCGCTGCCATCGCCTTGTATTGACAAGGTTCGATACAGCAGATAATATCGACGTATGTCGATGCAGCGGTGCTGTCCCCAGGCGCACATTCCGACGGATCGCTTTACCGAAGATGCCGCACTTTTGAAAGCGGTCGCGGATCCGAACCGGCTGGCTATTTTAGCTACGCTCGCTCGTGCAGACGATGAGGTTTGCGTGTGCGACTTCACTGCAGGGCTGCCGTTGAATCAACCGACCGTCTCTCATCACTTGCGCATCTTGCGAGAGAGTGGGCTCGTGACGTGCGAACGTCGCGGCACGTGGGTCTACTATCGTCTCGCCCCGGACGCGCAGCGGCGGTTGCACGACGCAATTGCAATGACTTTGCCGGAAAAGGCTGCTTTATGAAAACGCACTTGAATTTGGCCTCGTCGGACCTCGAAAAGAGCGTGGCATTTTACCGCACGCTGCTGAACTGCCAACCCGCAAAACATTTGGCCGACTACGCTCTCTTTATCAGCGAGGACCCCGGCCTCGAACTGGCCTTGGATTTCGATAATGCCGTGCAAAGCACGCATGGCGTGCACTTTGGTTTAGCCGTGGATTCAATAGAGGCGGTCGAGAACGCCATACAGCGCCTGCACTCCGGCGAGGTTCGTACAACGATCGAGCGCGAAGAAACGTGCTGCTACGCAAAACAAACCAAAGTCTGGGCTTCCGATCCGGACGGCCGCCGCTGGGAAATCTATACCGTGCACGAAGAGACGAATCAACGTGATGACGCGCAGTGTTGTCGCTCGTGACGCACAATACCAGGCCAAACGTGCTCTTTATTTGCATCCATAACAGTGCCAGAAGTCAAATGGCGCAGGCCTTTCTGAATTCCGCGTGCGAAGGATTGCTTCACGGCCAGAGCGCCGGCCTGGAGCCGGGCGAACTCAATCCGTTGGCAGTAGCGGTGATGCGTGAGGCCGGAATCGACATCTCCAAGAACTCGACGCAAAGCGCGTTCGATTTGTACAAGGCCGGAAAAGCCTTCGCGTATGTCATTACCGTTTGTGATGAAGCTGCGGGGGAGCAGTGTCCGATTTTTCCGGGTGTCACCAGGCAGCTGCATTGGAGCATTGCGGACCCGTCCGCATTAACCGGGACATGGGAAGAACGTTTGGCGGCAACGCGGCTCATACGTGACCGGATCAAAGAGCGCGTTACGGAATTTTGTGCGGATGTATGTCCCTCGTTAAGCGCGGTGTAACCGAAGCGCTGGGCACGGCGATCCTTCTGGCTGCGGTCGTCGGCTCGGGCATCATGGCGCAGCGCTTGGCGGGCGGTAACGTGGCGATCGCGCTGCTGGCAAATGCTATTGCGACCGGCGCGGTTCTCGTATGTTTAATTGCTGCGCTGGAGCCGATTTCCGGAGCGCATTTCAATCCTGCCGTTTCAATCGCGGACGCAATGCGTTCCGGCTTACCGTGGCGTGAAGTCCCAATGTATGCGGGTTCGCAGATAGCCGGTGCGCTCGCCGGCGTCGCAAGCGCGAACGCGATGTTCGGGCTGCCGTTGTTTTTTGCCTCACATCATGCGCGCGGCGGAATGCCGCTCGTTTTTTCCGAGTTCGTAGCGACGTTTGGACTGCTGATCGTTATTTGGGGATGCGTACGGTCCGGGTCGGCGCTCATGCCCTTAGCGGTGGGCGGGTACATCACGGGGGCGTATTGGTTTACGTCCTCGACGTCCTTCGCCAATCCAGCCGTTACGATTGCGCGCTGCTTCTCCGATACGTTTTCGGGTATTCGGCCCGCCGATGCGCCGCCATTCATACTCGCGCAGCTTTTGGGCGCCGTTACGGCAACGGCCGCATTCGCATGGATTGCTCCGGTCTCCGGGGGGCCAGAGGCCGAAGACGTGTTGGTGCCTAGGCGTTCTCGATTGGAGACTCGACGGTGACGAAGCGCTCCACGAAGCGATCGACGTCGGCCGCCATATGGTCAAAAATGATGGAGCAAATCTTTTTGGCTTGCTCGGAGTCCGCCGACATATACTTTTGGTGCAGCTCCGGATTGGTATAGATTGCGGCGAACACGGCGTTATTGAGTTCGGCCCAATTGATGCTGACCGTCGAATCTCCGAGTTGAGGCTTTTGCATTGCTGCGGCTCCTACGATAGAACGGGGTGTTTGTATCGTGCATCGGCAGCGGAGCCAGGCAATCAAGGGGTCTTGATAAACGCTTTACGCTCGGGTCCCTCAGCCCTAAAGTGCGCCCGGATATTGGCCGACGACTGAGATCAATGACGCAGATGGAACGGGTCTGGGAGCGGATCAAGCAAACCGGAAGATTCATGGCCTCGCGGCGTATCGGCGCTGATTTGAGCCAAGCGCGCGAGACCGTGTTCGGCATTTGCCAAGACGAGCTCGCTGCAACGCCGCGCACGGAATACGTGGAAGACTTTGCCCGCGAGCTTGTTGGGATTGTTCAGGAATCGTGGCAGCCCGTTGACGTCTTGGCCGTGCAGCCGCCGAACGCCGAATCCGGGCACCGGCTGGAGAGCGCCCGGTGTAGCTGCGGGCATTTAGTTTTGCACCACGAGCCTAGCGGCGGGTGCTGCGAATGCAGGCGGCTCGGCCGGCGCTGCCGCACGGAGAAATAAAAAGGACCGAAACGGTCCTTTTTTTATGCCGGCAGGGGAGTGGGGAAAAATTGGACGCCCCCGCCCGATGCTTTAGCGTCGTACATCGCACGGTCGGCCAGCGAGAGGAGTTCCTCGGCTTTGGCCGCGCGCGCCGGCGCCAAAATCCATCCGACGCTGCAGCCCAGTACGAACGTTTCGCTTCCAACGGTGTACGGTCGGGTCAAGCGATAGTGAACCCGATCCGCGATTCGTTTGGCCACGGGTTCTTCAACCGGTCCGGGCATGATGCACACGAACTCATCGCCGCCGAGCCGGGCGACCAGATCGCCTTCGCGGACTTCGCTCTTCAAGCGCTTTGCGGCCTCAATAAGGATTGCATCGCCGCTCGCGTGCCCGTGACCGTCGTTGACCTTTTTGAAACCGTCTAAATCCAGATAAAGCACCGCAACGGTATCGACGCCGTGTCCGATGAGCTTTTGGAGCGAACGCAGCGCCATGCGCCGGTTCGGAATGCCCGTGAGCGCGTCTTCATTGGCCGAAGCGTGTGCGCTTTGCGCGCTTCGAAAGACGTCGAAGAAGGCGAACAGCGATGCCAATACGATTAGCTGCAACAAAACGGAGGTTCGGATTGCGACATTGCTGACGTTGAGCGAGGAATCGAAAACCGTGTTCCGGTTAGAGTTGAGCGTACTTTCGATAACCAGGTCAACACGCCGCACGCGCTCCATCAAGCCGGGCTCGCCGGCCGACGTTCGGCGCGCGCCCAAAACCTCGCCTGCGCGGGCTTGCCGCATTTCGCGCGCCAGCACAGCACTCAAGGAAGAGGATGCAGCGTCAAAATCCAGCATTTTTGCGGCCAGCGTGGGTTCCGCTCCGGCGTACGCCTGAACGACGTCGCGATCTATTGAAAGCTCGTGTGCAGCCAATGCGAAATCGTCGGCTGCCCGCTCGGACCCGGTGTCACGATACCGTGCGACGGCACTTTCTTCGGACACGGCTTGGAGGAGCGAATCACGCTGCACGAGCTCGAGCTCTGCAAGGCCGTGCTTGGCGATGGACTCGTTACGCAGTTGTGAGAACCGCAGCGTGGTGATGCCGAGCACCAGAATGAGCACCAGGCCCGCTCCAACGGTATAGAAGGCTGCCGTGCGTATGCGACGATCGAGGTCCACATTCTGGTGTTCGGCAGCTTGCTTGCGCTACGAGGACCGTGAAGATTAAGAGCAGGCCAGGCTGCGGTTAAGGTTGAGAAAACGGCCGATCGGCAGTCGAGGTTTGCAGCGCACCGCCATCGTGGTCGATGCACCATCGAACGGCGTAAAGGTCTTCCCCGTCCAAAGCGGACGCCACGCAGCCGCACGGCCACTCGAACCGGTTCACGTCCGTCCCACTCAGCGTAACGTGCGGTTCGCCCAGAAAACGTTTGAGGTCCGGCAGCAATAAAGCAGCAGTCGGCATGGTCTTACTATGACCGCGCTCCGGACGCGCGTCAACGCGCTAAAAGTTAAATCTCTCGCGCGCAGTTATTGCTATTTGCCAGCTACGTTTAGCATAATATCCAGGGGGTAAACGGAGCGTGCCTCATAGTATCTCTCCTACGGCTCAGGCGCCCGAATAGGGCGCTTTTTTTAGGCCATTCGCCCCACCTCTGCAAGCAAGCAATCGAGTATAATCTAGGTCCCTTGGGGGAGCGGTACAATGCTTGTTACAGGGCACGCCTCGCGGTTAATTCTTGGTAGGCCGATGCGCTTTGATAGAGCGACGGCTTACGATTACTATTGGCCGTGCGGGTGTCGCGCGAAGGTCCTGGATGCCTGCGAACTTGACGTGGCCTGGTGCACCGAACACCGCGAGATCTTCGAAAATACGGACCTGAAGTTGCAAGCATAACGCGCTAATGCGCGCGCATAATCTCCCCCAACAGATCGGGTCGTCCCGTAATGCGTACCAAATGCGGAAAACGTGGGCCGCCGTGGTAATTCACCAAGTACGTGCCGTACCAGCCGTTTCGCGTCGCCAAAATCTCGATCGGTGCAGTTGTGTTTTGCGCGCTCTTTAGCGCGTACTCAAACGCTTGGGGCGTGAACTGCTGCTTGTCGACCGCAACGATTTTCATGCCCGGTATCAGACCGGCCGCCCATGCCGCGGAAGAATCACGAACGTCGCGCACTTCACCGTCTTGGGTGAGCCTGGCGCCGATGGAGTACCAGGCGTTGACGCCGTCATCTGATGCGATGTAGGTGTTTGGCTTAGCGTTGTATACGAGCCGCCAGCCGGCTTGCTCGATGTCCTCGTACGGAGGATGTGGGGCGATTGCATAGACCCAACGCTGGAAGAATGCGTGCCAGTCGTATGGTGCGACGCGGCTAAGCATCGATTCAACTTCCGCCCGCGTGTACGTCTTTACGATCGGGCCCGTGAATTGCGGTTCCGTAAATACGTGTTCGAAATCGTCCAACGATTTTTTATTTGCGGTCAGTTTGCGGATTGTTACGTCCGCTGCCAGCCAAATAAGATGACCCTCCGAATAAAAATCGCCTGCGGTACGCCGTAATGAAGAATAGTCGCCGCGTGCTTGGTACAGGTACGGCGCCGCCACGGTCGTGTCGATGAGCGGAGTCGTAAGTCGTCCCGGCTCGGCATCGAGCTCGGCATACGTTTGCGCCAAATACTCCGGATAGGTTTTCGGGTCGCGTATTCCGGTCCGAAAAGACAGCACGTCGCCCAAGTATTGATTCATGCCCTCGTACACCCACAAGAGATCCGTCTGCATCGGAATCTGAAAATTCGGCGTCGTCAAATCCGCCGGCCGCCGGTACTTTCCGTTCCACGAATGGGAGAACTCGTGCGTGAGCAGATCACCGCCGCCCAGTTGCTCTTTCGGATCCGTCATGAAGTCGGACGACGCGCGGTTGTCGCTGCTTTGGTGGTGCTCTATCCCCTCGAACCCGATTGCCTGGCTCAGCGTCAACAACGAATGATACACATACCAGTGCCGTGAGCCGTACAGGCGCAGTGCCTGCGGAGTCATGCGCTCGTATTTCGTAACTTCCGGCGCCGGAAAATCGAGATCTTGAGGTTCGTCCGCAAAGGCATCCAGCCACTGCACCGCGCTGCCTTGCCGCCACAGCGCGATATGTTTTGCGTACCGCCCCATATCGAGCGGTGAATCCACCAGCACGTTCAGCGGTACGGTGTCGAAATCGATACGGTTTCCGTTCTGCCGAGCTCCGGGCAATGCGGTTCCGTAACTCCAGCCCGGCGGCAAAAGCAACGCTGCCTTGACGTAGTAGTCGTGTGAGTTTACGTTCTCCTGATACAGAAGATCACGGTTCCAATTTACGATTGCGATGTTCGCGGTGGACATCGTGTCCCCGGGAGCGTTGAGCAAGACGGTGAAGTCCACACGAACCGCGTGAACACCGGGTGGAACGTCCACGTGAAAGGCATACATATCGACGGGGTCGCGAGACCACGCGAGTGTGCGCCCGTCCGCGGATATTCGTAGCTGCGAGACGTCGTTCAAAGGGCCGGTGGGGCCGTGTTCTCCTGGAATCCATTTCGGATAGACGATGGTGAACGCGCCGGCACGTACCGGGATCACCATGTGCGATTCCATGATTCCGCGCGCGGCCGAACGAGCGTCCAGCACCAGTGTCATCGGGTCGGCTTGCCTCGCAAGGGACACAGCGTCGGCATTTGGATTGGTTTGTGCCAAACAAGCGGCAGTTTGAAGTGCGCACGCCGTTATCAGTGCGAGCGTAAAAAGAATGCGCTTCACGGGCCCATTGGTACGTCAGGCTGTACCCCGTTCCTTTCGGGTACAACGCGACAATGGAAGATAAACGCATGCGAGATCGTTCGGGGGAATTCTTCGAAGACGATTTTACCGAGAATGAAAGCAAACCGCGCGGTCCGGAGCGCGATGAAGTGGAAGCAAGCGAGCGTCTCGATCCCGATGTCGATTCGCAAGAAGACGACCAGGCAATGGCGCAGGACCGCTTCGGCGTAGATCAACCCAAACCCAAACCATAGCTTGCGCGCTTTTATTCTCGATCTCGACGGCACGCTGGTCGATAGCGTCTACCAGCACGTCATCGCGTGGCACGCAGCCCTTTCGACGTGCGGCGTTCCATTGCCGATGTGGTTGATTCACCGCAAGATCGGAATGAGCGGTGACTTGCTGCTGCAGGCTTTTGCGGCCGATCTCGGCGTTGAAATCGACAGCGGCCTGAGCAAACGTTTGGAAGCGCAGCACGCCGCTGAATTCACGCGGTTGCGCCCGGCTATAAAGCCGCTGCGCGGTGCTCGTGAACTGCTGGCGGATTTCCGTTCCAATGAGATCGCGTACGCCATAGCGACCAGCGGCGACCGCGGTGACGTCGATCCGCTGCTCGACATGCTGGAACTTCCCAGCGAGGTTCCCATCATTTCAAAAGAACAAGCAAACGAGCCAAAGCCGGATCCCGAACTATTTCTCAAGGCGTCGAAAGCGCTTGGAAGCCGATCGGAAGACACAATGGTCGTCGGTGACAGCGTTTGGGATATGCTGGCAGCGCGCCGCGCGCACTTTTTAGGAGTCGGATTGCTTACCGGCGGGTATGCCGAGCATGAAATGACGAGCGCCGGAGCCTACCGCGTCTATGCAGACCCGGAAGATCTGCGGCGCAAATTGCATGAAACGGGCATCAGCATTAAGGAGCGCACGAATGGAACGTGAGCCGTATAGCGACGAAGATCTCATTGAGCGCGAGATTGAGGAACAGACGCAAGATCCCGACCCGCCGCAGGAAACGGAGTTCGAACGCCGCTCCGGGCCGGCCGTGTTTCACGAGGTCAAACCGAATCAACCTCGCGAGCGCGCTGAAGCGGTGTTCGGCGACACGGACATCGATCCGCGGCGCGAGGATCAGCCGACCGTGCACCACGCCGGCGAAGACGAACATCTCTAGTACTACAGCCGAACGCCCAGGCCGAAGCCGTAGTAATGATTGCGTGAGAGGCTGGTAATCGTGCGCCCGGCCTCGACGTCGACTTCGAGCTGCGGGCAAAGCAAATACTGCACTCCGCCGTCCAAACCAAACAATGCTGCGCCTCCCGGGCGCGTCGCGATTTGTCCATACGCTTCGGCGTAGACCTGCGCACGGTCATTGTATTGATCGGTGATTACCAGGGATGGAAGCAGCGAGAAAAGATGCGACTGCGCAAAACCCATCGTCGTGCCTATGGCAAAGCGGTTTGACAGCGATCGAGAGTAATCGAAGTTTAGCGTTTCCACCGGCCTGCCGCTTGTAAAAGCGGCTGATCCTGAGGGCACCGTATACAGCACATCGAGCGCGGCCGAATTACCCGAGCTCGAAACATACTGCCATTTCATGCCGGCTCCGGAATCCAGCCACCCCGAACGGCCGCCGCGATTGAATTGCAGAGCCGGGCCAATGACGTCGGCTTCCAGGTTCTCACCAAGACCGAACCGCAAAAAGCCCTGCGGAACGGTGACTTGCGGCGCGTCACCGCTTTGATTCGCATAGCCCAGTTCAACAAGGACATCGTGACGCTTGACCGCGCAGGTACTAAAACCGATCGTCGGCCGGTTCAGGGCAGCGAGCAAGCTGGTGTGCCCGTCAGCGGCACACGCATCGGGCGCCGGGGACGGACTTGGAGAAGCCTGCGCAACAATCGAGGCCACCGCAGCCACGCCGAACAAGGGCACGGTCACGAATTGTCGGCATCCGGCAGGGCCATTCCTCGCCCTGGCACAATGAAGCCGGGTTGTCGCTGCGCCCTCAAACGCCAAGCGTTTGCGGGGCGCGTCATGTTTAACCCCAACGCGTATATCGGAGGTCTTTCATCCACGTGAAGATCGTGGTGACCGTCAAATTAGTACCGGACACGAATGCCGTTAAACGGATTGATCCGGCCACCAAGCGCCTGGTGCGGACCGGCTTGGAAACGGTACTCAACCCGTTCGATGAATATGCCATTGAAGCCGCGCTGCAATTAAAAGAGCGCTTGGGCGGTGACACGTCCGTCACGGTCTTTACGATGGCGCCCGAAAGCAGCAAAGAAACGCTTCGCAAAGCGCTTGCAATGGGAGCCGACGACGCCGTGATGTTGACCGATTCGGCCTTGGCCGGCAGCGACGTATGGGGCACCGCGTATGCGATGGCGCTCGCGCTCAAACACGTTGGTTTCGATTTGATCGTAGCCGGAGGCTTGGCGGACGACGGCAACACCGGCGGCGTACCGACGGCAATTGCGCAGTACCTTGGAGTGCCCGGCCTCACGAACGTTCGCAAAATCGAAGAGGCAAGCGATGGAAAACTGCGCGCGCAACGTGAGACCGATAGCGGATATCAAGTCATCACCGCACCGCTTCCTGCGTTGATTACGGTGACGATG
>DASRSF010000064.1:0-25393 GCA_035656615.1 Vulcanimicrobiaceae bacterium
GTCGGGGTACTGCCCCCCGAGTCCGAAAAGCCGGACCAACGCGTTCTCCAGGCTCAGCTTCGAATTTTTCTTACTCGCGTGTACGCCCCGAAGCCGGGCTTATCACGTGCAGCAGGTTCCTGATCTTGCACGCGCTCTGACATCTCAGCCACTAAAATAAGTCAAACACAAACTTCACCTCTGGTTTGCGCTCTTAGCTTCATTCGGCGAAACCTATGGGATCGCGGGCGTCGGGTTAAGACTGTTTTATGCTCGGCGCGACTTACTTCTTCGCCCGATCGTCCCGTAGCTTGTTGAGAATTTTAGTACCAAGACGGTTAAACGTGGACGCCCATAACAAAATTAGTATCGCCGGCAGCAACTGCAGAAGCAGTCGAAAACTGTGTGTGTAAATTGCAGCTATAAAGCAACTCGCACCAACCAGATAGCAAAGTATTACAGTTTTAACATTTGCGCTCTCTTCTGGTGTTGTCGCCGTACGTAAAATGTACAACTGGGTTATTATGCCCGTCACACTGAAAAGCAAGCCAAACGCAATTAGCAGCCAATCGCTCATCGCATTATCCAGTACATTTAATAATTATAAGTACCGTAATAACCGTGAAACTGGCAACGTTCGTTGCAGCTGCGCCATACGCGCTAGGGTTTGATACAATTCGTTGTGCGATGGCACTAGCCGCGCTCATGGCTGACCCAATGGCTGCGAGCGCGCAATTCCAGTTAAACGACGCAGTATGGTAGGTCGGCCCGTAATAGGGTCCGACGCTATAGGGGTAAGGGTTGGCATACATGAGTTGGAAATACCAATTGCCGGTATATTGCGTCAGGAATTCGGGATAGTTATTGGCCATTTCGTCAACAATAGTGGGGTAGCCATCGTCAGTATTGACGCTTGCTGGGTTCGATGTGGCTCCGGTGCAGTCCTCAAGTGGGCGCCGTACACCGTGGGCCAATGTTTGCGGCGGGCCTAGCATGGGGGCCCTTTTGGCTAACATAGGCTATATTAAAAAACTCGCGCATGTGCGCGGACGAGCCCGACAACCACGGCACGACGTACGACGATATGGAGCGCGTGGAACCCGGACGCTATCGGTTGCGCAATCCGTAAGTCGCTGAGAATAGACGTCCCCAATGCTCGTCTGGACTCTCGCCCGGCGGCGACGCCTAGTATGCCATTAAACGGCGGAGGCGAGGCGCACGAAATAGCGATTTGTACGGCGAAGCGGCTTCGCGCCGAAGAATTAAGGCACAACAACCAATGGGACTGTATTGGTTTGCATCACTTGTGGATTCCCCCGCCGAAAATTGATGCGTTAAGCGAAATGCGCGTGAGTTGCGGATGGGGCCGCCGTTTTGGGAACGTCATGGCGGCGTTCGCTTTCGGAATCAACACTTCGTTGACGTAAACCGCCAACCGGCGTCAGAAGCACTGGCCGTGGTCGTTTGGACGCCGGGTCCCATTTGCTCAATGTGCCGCTTTAATGACGCTCTATAAGGCATGACCGGGCGATCGAGCGCGCTTGGGGAATTAACGCGCCACATGCTTTTCAACATCGCTGCAACATTTGCGCTGCTTTTTCTCACAGTTGCAACACCGACGCTTGCGCCCTCATCTGCCCCCGTGATCGGTGCGAGCGGCTATTGGAGCGGCTCGCTCATACAACGGGGCAAGGCCCTCGACGTCGTTATGCAGTTCAAACGCGCGCAATCGCAATACGCCGGCACGTTCACCGCCGATACGCAGGCCGTCATGGAGTATCCGTTCGATTCTGTTGCGTTGAAAGATTCGCACATCGCGTTCGTTTTAGGCGGCGGCGATATGCGTTTCGAGGGCGAGGTGGTCGGCGAGGTCATGAACGGACAATTCACCGGCGATGAAGGCACTGGAACGTTTACGTTGCACCGGGTCGCTCCCCCGGTGTTACCCTATGCCGTTGAAACGGTTCATTTCCAAAGTCACGGTGCAACGCTCGCCGGCACTCTTTGCGTGCCACGCGGGCCGGGCAGGCATGCCGGCGTTGTGCTTTTGCACGGCTCGGGACCGCAGTCGCGTTGGGGTACGCTGCGCTTCATCGCCGACCGGCTTGCACGCGCGGGTATCGCAGCACTTGCGTATGACAAACGCGGAAGCGGAGAATCAACTGGTGATTGGCGCACCGTTGGATACGACGTGCTTGCGGGCGACGCGATTGCCGGTATGAATCTATTAGCCGCTCACAGCGGCGTGGACCGCAATCGCATCGGCATTTGGGGGCATAGCCAGGGCGCATACATTGCGCCGCTGATCGCCCATCGAAGCGGGCATGTTGCGTTCATCGTTGCGGCGGATGGCAACGACGGCACCAACGAGCAGCAAGATCTTTTGCGCGCGACCAACCAGATTCGCGACAACGGATGGACCGGCGAGAGCGGCGCACAGGCGCTCGCGTTGTACAAGCAGTTTCTCGCGGTCGCCGCTGCCGGCGGCCAAGGCTACGATGCACTCGCAGCGCAGATGCAGCGGGAAAAACAGCAGCCGTGGGTCGACTGGATGGCCGTGCCGCCGCGCACGTCGTGGCTCTTCAAATGGTATCCGCTGGTCGCGAGCTACGATTCACGCGCGTATTGGAAGACGGTGCGCGTTCCAGTCTTGCTCGTGTACGGCGAACACGACGAATTGAGTGATGTTCCGGGCAGCATTGCGTCGATCACGGCCGAGGTCAAACAAGCAGGTGGGCCGCCAGTCAAAGCGATCGTTTTGCCTGGTGCCCCGCACACGCTGCATATCGCACCGGCGCCGAAACAGCCGTTTTTCTGGTCGTATATGGCACACGGGTATCCGGACCAAGAAGTGCAATGGATTAGCGCGCGATTTAAGTGATGTCTTCGTCCGGACGGTTCGACGACGTTTTCGTGGGGCGCGACGCCTAGAAGACGCCGCTCGAAGCGTCGCGTCGCGCGCAGCCGGCACTACCGATTCGGCATACAAATCTCCGACGGAGAAGCTGGGATTGAGCAACAGGATGTAGATGTCGCCCTAACGTGCCCTCGGACCTCCCTAGGGCGCCGCGCGTGCGCCCAGCGATGGCTTAGGGTGGCGACGCCCGCCACCTCAGGCCGCCCTTTCCTTACGGTTGGAGCATGCCGATGCTTCGCAACCACGCCTCCGCGAGCGTCGGCCAATGCGTTATTGGCAAGGACGTACGCCGCAGACCAAACGCATGCCCTCCATGAGCATACAAATGCATTTCCGACGGTGCGCCGACTTTTTCCAACGCCGTGTAATACACGAGCGACTGACTGACGCCGTCAACGTCGTCGTCTTCGGCTTGCACCAAGAACGTCGGCGGCGTGTCGCGCGACACGGGCACATTGGGATTAAGACCGCCGTGTTCCGTAGAGAGATGGCCCGGATAGAGCGCTATGGCAAAATCCGGGCGGCTGCTTACGCCGTCGGCGGCATCAACCGACGAGTACAAGCGGCGCTTGAAGTTTGTGCTCACCTCCGCCACCACGTAGCCGCCTGCCGAAAATCCCAGCACACCAATTTTGTGCGGGTCAATCTTCCATTCATGCGCGTGAAACCGCATGAGGCGCACTGCCCTTTGCGCATCTTCAAGCGGTTGCAGCGACAGTGTCAAGTTATCCGGGCGGCAAGTGCAGTGCCAATCGTACGGCAAACTTGGGACGCGATATTTCAGCAGCGCGCAGGTGATGCCGCGCGTTGTCAGCCAGTCGCATACTTCGGTGCCTTCAAGGTCCATAGCCAATATCTGAAAACCGCCGCCCGGGATAACGACTACGGCGGCACCAGTGTTGTTGGCGCGCGGCGCATAGAGGGTCATGGTCGGGCGTGAGACGTTGGTAACCGATGTCGTTCCTTTGCCGGCGATCAGCGCGTGCGTTTCGATCGTTTTCTCTTCCGGCCCCGGCATCGGTTTCGCGTCGGGCGGCTGTGATGGCCACAATTGCATTTGTGAGTGTCCCGCAGCCGGCCGCCACATTTGCGCCTTCGCAGTTGCGCACCCGCAAGTGGCGCAAAGACAAAGAATAATTGCCCAACCTCTCATGTGCGGGCGATATGACGCCGCTGCGTCAAGCGCCTTCAAATGAGATTTTACGTTTTCATCGGCGCGCACTCGTTATATGAGACGTTCCGCGCTTTGACGCGGCCGATCGATGTGGTGCCTGTTCGCCTAGCGGATCAGCGATGATCTGCACCATGCGCGTGTCGTTGAGCGTATCGTAGAATGACATGCCGGCTCCTTCGCGACGTTTTCGGCATTATAGATAGACGCTACTCTTCAGGAAAAGCAGTGTTTGCAAAAAACCGGGCACGAAACGCCCGGCTTTTACTCGTTGCTCCTCGCGCGCGCGAAGGTGACAAATTGAAAATTTTGTTAGCAAAGATGACAAAACGAATGCGCGTGAAGCGCATTTTGGCATCAGAGCGAGATTTTGGTGGAGCTGTCGGGGTACTGCCCCCCGAGTCCGAAAAGCCGGACCAACGCGTTCTCCAGGCTCAGCTTCGAATTTTTCTTACTCGCGTGTACGCCCCGAAGCCGGGCTTATCACGTGCAGCAGGTTCTTGATCTTGCACGCGCTTAGAACCGGTCGCGCGTGCCAGCCCGAGTTTATGACCGGAAATCGAGGCGGTTCGGGCACCCCTCGCGTCCGGTGGCTAACTTAAATTAAGCAGCCAGTGCGTATTGATTGTTTGCGTGTAAAACGCTTGCGATCGTTTTAGGAGGGCTCGCAACTCCGCCTGCTTACGTTGACCGCGGATCTTCCCGTCGAACCTATTTCAGCCCCGCGTTCAAACAGTGTCCCCGCCGGGACACCGTCACCCAGTATAACACGGTACCGAAAGCCCAGGTTCCGCCCGCGTAGGTGGCCGCCGGGCGGGTATACAGCTACCCCATAAAAAATTGCAGGGAGAACCAGCTATGCGTACGGCCCTCGGTGTTACCCTGGCCCTAGCCCTGTGCGGCCCAATTGCCGCCCACGCCGCCGACACCAGCGCCTCCAACGACGTCCGCGGCCTGGTCGGCGCCTACCAGCACGTGAGCAGCGTGCAGGTCATCGAAAGATTCGAGAATGGCGTTGTAGCGACCGTCGACGTGATGCCGTCCGGCCAATACCGCGTTGCCACCAAGGGCGGCGGCCAAGACCCGGCGCTCATTCTGAAAATCGCCACGATACCGGCCGACGGCGCTGACTACAAAACGAACTATTCCATGATGCGAGCGGGCAGCAAAACCATCGACGGCGCACGCACCAACGGCGTGCGCGTCATCGCCCCGGACGGCACATACGACGCAACCTTCTGGCTCAATGACTACCACCTGCCGGTCTCCGCGCACATCATCACGCAGGGCCACAGCGTTGACGTAACCTACGGGAATTACAACGATTCCGCGATGGTCGCCAAACCCTAGACGTCTACGCTTTACGTGCGTGTCGTAACGGCGCGTTCGCTGTCGGATCGGAACAAGTGATTCGTCAAAATCGAGACGATCATCATAATGATTGCCCCTTCGAGCGCCGGCACGAAGCCGTCGACCCGAAAGCCCGGTGTAAGCCAAATCGTCAACCAGAACAGCAGCGCGTTGATCACGATAACGAATAAGCCGAGGGTTAGAATTGTCGCAGGCAACGAGAGCAGCAGCACGATCGGCCGAATGACCGCGTTGACCAAGCCGAAGATAACCGCTGCGATAATTGCCGCCGTAAAGCCGCTGATATGAAAGCCCGGTACGTAGATAGCAATCAGATACAAGACAATTGCATTGATGAGCAGCCGGATGAGCAGATGCATGTCACTCTCCTAGAGCGGCCTTGACCTGTGAGGCCAAGGCGGGCGTCATCCCTTTGACCGCCGCGATCTCGTCAACGCTCGCCCTCTTAATGGCGGCGAGCGAGCCGAACGCGGTAAGCAGCCGCTTCTTGCGCACCGGGCCGACCCCTGCAAGCGCATCCAGCGCGGAACGCGTCATCGCCTTGTCCCGGCGCTGCCGATGATAGGTGACGGCGAAGCGGTGCGCTTCATCCCGAATCCGCATCACCAAGTGCAGCGCTGCGGAGTTCGGCGGCAGAACGATGGGCTCGGGATGGCCGGGAACATACAGCCATTCGTGCTCCTTTGCCAATCCCGCGACCGGCAGCCCGGTCATGTCCATCTCATCCATGACCTCGGTCACGGCGCTGAGCTGACCTTTCCCGCCGTCGATGAGCAGCAAGTCCGGTTTTTTGTTGAACTTTTCTTTTTTTGCAAGTTCGCGCTCGTGTTTCGATAAGACGAGCGGCGCCTCGGTGGTGGATCCCTCACCATGCGCCTGGACATCGGCATCGGTCTGACTGCGCAGGTAACGCAGGCGCCGGCGCAGCGTTTCTTGCATCATCGCGAAATCGTTCGGCCCCTTATCGTACTGAATTTTAAATTTCCGGTAGTCGCTTTTCTTGGCGCGCCCTTCGACGAAAACGACCATGGAGCTCACGGGATTGCTTCCCTGAATGTTTGAGATGTCGTAGCATTCGATGCGATGCGGCAGCTCGGGAAGTTCGAGCGCATCGGCGAGCTCGGTAAGCGCGCTTGCCTGCGCCGTTTCCTGAACTTCCTGATGCGCGAGAAACGCTTTGAGGTTTTGCTCGGCGTTCTTTTGAACCAGTCGCATGTACTCGGCACGATCGCCTCGGCGCGGAACCAGCACCCGCACGCGCACCCCTTTGACTTCGGTCAGCCAGCTCTCGATCACGCTGAAGTCCCCGGGGAGGGCCTGCACCAGGACTTCCTTCGGAATTGCGCTTGCACTGCCGCGGGAACGTCTTGTACGGGTTGCTACCGGCGCTTGATTATCGCGAGCGACGCGGATGCTCGCAAGCGCCGAACTGCCCGGTACATCCGGAGCGCCCGCGGTTCGTGCGGTATAGAATTGCTTGAGAAACTCGCTAAAGAGCACGTTATCGCTTTGTTCGTGCGCGCCATCCAAGATAAAATGCTCCTGGCCGATGAGCTTGCCGCCGCGCACCATGAATACTTGCATGCACGCTTGTCCCTGGGCACGCGCTACGGCGACCAAGTCCATGTCCAAGCGTGAGCGCCAGACGACTTTTTGCTCTTCGGTAACGCGCCGCACCGCAACGATACGGTCGCGAATTCGCGCTGCCGTTTCAAAGTTGTACGTCTCTGCCGCGCCGACCATTTCACCTTGCAGCCGGGAGAGTAACGAGTCCTGTTTGCCCTCCAGAAAAAGTACGACTTCTTCGATCATCCGATCGTAGTCGGCTTCGCTTTGGTAACCGACGCACGGCGCGAGACATCGTTTGATGTGGTACTGCAGACACGGCCGCCGGCGACGGCCGTCAATGGGTTCGGGACACGTACGAAGCGGAAACACTAATCGCACTAAGTCGATGAGCTCACGCAATCCATGCGCATTGGTATACGGTCCAAAGTAGCGCGCGCCGTCGTCCTTTACAACACGCGTAAAAACAACTCGCGAAAACGGCTCGTTCGTGACTTTTAAATATGGATAGCGCTTGTCGTCGCGCAGACGCACGTTGTAGGGCGGCTGATAGCGCTTGATGAGATTCGCTTCCAGAATCAGCGCTTCGACTTCGTTCGTAACCACGATCGTGCGCACGTCCACGACCCGCTCCACCATGGCCTGCGTGCGTATATGATGGTTGGCGCTGTCTTGGAAATAGGAACGCACGCGGTTTCTGAGCGAGACCGCTTTCCCGATGTACAATACGTCACCGCGCTTGTCGATCATCATGTACACACCCGGTGCGTCGGGTATCTGCGTGAGCGTCTGCGCGAGTGTCGCGCTCGTGTCCGATGCCATGCGCTACTTCAAGTCTTTCGAGATGCCAGAGGCAAACTCTGCGCCAGACTGTGACCCAGGCAGCGGGCAATGAGTTGCGGCTACGCCTCTACCGAGCAGGGGTTATGCCGGGTCGTCGGCCTTTGCGCGACGCGCGCGGATTACGTAATACGCACACGCGGCGACCACCGCAACCGCCAGGATGAGCAGCAAGTATTTGCGGCCGGCCGCAATGACTTCGTGCGCGTGCGCGCCTAACTCGTGTCCGAGCAGAATAAGCGCACCGCAAAAAACCGTTGAGCCGAGCAACGTCCAAATATAAAACGCAGCCAGCGGCATCTTGGCAATGCCCGCCGCGATCCCGACCACTCCCCGAACCACCGGAATCAAGCGGCAAAGAAAGATCGAAAACTTGCCGTAGCGCTCAAAAAAGCTGTGTACGTGTTCGAGTTCGTCGCTTGTTATACGAATGTAGCGGCCATAGCGGTCCAAGAACGGGCGGCCGCCGAACCGGCCGACGGCATAACCGATGCTCTGCCCGACCAGCTCGCCCGCGACCGCTACGGCAATAGCCAGCCAAACATTAGAAAGCAGACCTTTTGCCGAGGCCGCCCCAGCAGCCGGAAGAATGATTTCGCTGCCCGGCGCACCGACGTTCACCAGGGACATCGCAACGAATAGCCCGGCATAGCCGTAGTGCTGCACCAAATGTACGAAGAAATCGGTTAATCCGTGCATTGCGCTATTCGGGCGCGGCGGCAGTGCGGCCGCCGGCTGCTCGAAGAACCTGAGCTGCCAGGCTCCCGCCTTCAGCCGTGATGGCGTCAAGTAAATCACGAGGCGCAATGTCGCGCTCGCCGGCCTGCTCGCCGGCCAGCGCGACGATCTTGCGCACGCGCGGGGTCACGAGAATTCCTTCCCACGAGCGGTCTTCACCCGTACCCAGCGATCGCCGGAGCTGTGCGTGTACGTCCGCAGCGTCGATGCCGCGCTCGTCGAACCACTGCGCGATGCCGGGATCACCTTCTGCGAGCAGCGCCACGAGCAGATGTTCCACGCCGACATAGTAGTGGTTATGGTTGCGGCACTCTTGCTCGGCCGCGCGAAGAACGCGTCCCGAAGCCGGGCTGAACTTTGAAAACAATTGGGTGTGCGCCGAGTGCCTCTCGAGAAGTGCAGGAATGACGGGGTTCGTAGTGGTCGGGGCGACTGGATTTGAACCAGCGACCTCTTCGTCCCGAACGAAGCGCTCTACCAAGCTGAGCCACGCCCCGATAAAACTTGGCATTGGTTCGGGCGGCTGCTACGCCCTCCTGCCCCGACGGGAAACTTCCCGGTGAATCAGAAGAGGCATCTATTCCATGCGTTATCTGATCGTCGGATGCGGGCGAGTCGGCTCGACCTTAGCAAAACTCCTTGATGCCGACGGCAATGAGGTCATCGTCATCGATGAGAATCCCGGGGCGTTCAAGCGGCTCGGGGAAAAATTCAAAGGCCATGTCGTGGTGGGAACCGGCATTGACTATGACGTTTTAAAACGCGCCGGCGCGCAGCACACGGACGGCTTCATCGCCGTCACGAACGGCGACAACCGCAACATCATGGCTGCGCTTATCGCGCAGCGCATGTTCCACATCAAAAAGATCGTAGCGCGCATCTACGATCCCGCCCGCGGAATGATGTATCGCGATCTCGGCATCGAAACGGTCTGTCCGACCACCGTCGGTGCGAAAATGATTCGCGACGTGCTGATGGAAGCGCCGTGGGACACCCTGCAATCATTCGATTTCGGCAAAGTCACCTCGGTGACGGCCGTCGTGCAGGCCCAAGATTCCGGAAAACGCGTTTGCGAGTTTGAACAGCCCGGCCGTATACGGATCGGCGCCGTGCGCACGGGCAAGACCGTCCGCGTTGCGGCCGACGACACCATTCTTTCGGAGGGCGACGAGATCAATGCCATCGTTGCGCCGGACGCCGTGACCGAATTCGCGCAGATGTTTCAAGTGCAGAAGCTTTCCGCGCCCGAACCGCCCGCGCAGCGGGCCGGCTGATGTTCGTCCTCATCGTGGGCGGAGGCAAAGTCGGCTCGTACTTGACGCGAGCGCTGCTGGGGCAAGGTCATGAAGTGGTTATCGTCGAGAAGCAGCAGCGCAAGGCGACGATCATCGAGCAAGTGCTCCAGCAAAAAGTTACCGTCGTAGGAGACGGCTGCGATCCGATGGTGCTGGAAGAAGCGGGGCTGCGGCGCGCCGACGTCGTCGTCGCCGACACCGGCGATGACGAAGACAACTTGGCTGTTTGCATCATCGCGAAGAAGAACGCCAAAGCGCGCTGTATCGCGCGGGTGAACAATCCCGCCAACAAAATGATCTTCGAATCGCTCGATCCCGAAAACCCGATTACGGTGATCTCCAGCACCGAGATCATCTTGGACGTGATCAGCCGGTCGATCGTCGCTCCCGCCTAGCGCGGTCACCCGTCGTTCAGCGGTAATCTTTCCAAACGCGAGCGCAATGTTAGCGCGCCCACGAGAATGGTGGCAACCACGACGGTAAACGTGGCGTTGATCACCGACCCACGTTGTGCGACGGCGCCGGGCGTCGCAATCGCCAGCGCCAGTGCAAGCGCGCCTCGAATACCTGCCATACGCACGACCGTCATCCAGAACGGCCGCAGATGCAGCCGCGCAAGACGCAAAAGGCCATAGGCCAGCAGCGTCCGCGCCAGGATGACGCTGGCGACCGCCGCTACGTCAAGCGTCACCGTATAGCGTAGCCGCGTGAGATCGAGCGCCGCGCCAACGAGAAAGAACAATGCGAAGTTCGCAAGCATCGCCGCACGGTCCCAAAACACTTCAACGCCTTGCGCCGAAGCAACGGAGAGCCGGTGGCGTTCAAACTCACGCAGTGCAATCCCGAACGCAATGACGGCAAAGATGCCGGACCAGCCTCGCGAGTCCGCAAGGGCAAATGCTCCGTACGCACCGGCAAGTGTCGCGGCGCTTTGCGCCGGCATGCTGACGGCCTCGCGCAGTGCGAACGCGGCCAAATATGCCAATGCCAGGCCGATGGCTATACCGATCGCCACGCCTACAATCGCGTGCAGCGTAGCGCCGCCCAACCCGCGCGTGCTTGCGCCGGCAACCAGCACGGCCAGCGCGGCCCGATACAGCACCACCGCGATGGCGTCGTTTAACAACGATTCGCTTTCGATGATGGTTGCAAGGGACTTCGGCACGTTCAATCGCCGGAAAATCGCAATGACGGCGATGGGATCGGTTGCACTCAAGATCGCTCCAAGGAGCAGCGCGGGTCCCCATTGCATGCCGGCAAGGTGCGCTCCGCCGGCAATGATCGCGGCTGTTAATGCCACGCCCGGAATAGCCAGCAACAGAATCGGCTTCCAATGTTCTCGCATCACGTGAAGATCGAGGTGCCAAGCGGCCTCGAAGATCAGCGCGGGAAGAAATACGTACAGCGTCGCCGTTCCGAATACTGCGGTGAGGCGGCCCGGCAACAGAATGCCGACGATAACGCCTGCAACCAGCAGCGCCGCGATATGCCAGATCTTCAATGGGTGTGCGTAAAGTTACCGACCCGCGCGCCCGCTTCACGCATGGCGGTGATTGCCGTCTGCATACCGATCGGGTGCGCCGGCCGGCCGACGGTGGAAAAGTACCACTCGGGATCAATGTTCAGCGTGCGCGTCTGAATCATGTCGACCGGTACGTCATGCAAGAAATCGCGCATCGCTTGCACTTCTTGTTCGTCGTCGGTGACGCCCGGGTGAGTTAACAGATTCAGCGACACACGCAGACCGGCACCGCGAGCCAGACGAATGGAGTCGAAGACCTGCGCAAGTCCATACCCTTGCGGGCGATAGTACGCTGCGTACACGGACGGCCGAAAAGAGTTCAGACTAATTCGGACCGCCTGCAGACCGGAATCAATGCAGCGCTCAAGCTCCTGCGGCATGCTGCCGTTGGTGTTCATGTTCACGGTGCCGTTGTCGCACTGCGCGCGCACAAGCTCGATCGCTCGTGCAATGGTTATCGATCGCAAAAGCGGCTCTCCCTCGCATCCCTGACCGAACGACACGATTCCCTCGGGTACACGCCGCAAGTGATGCACCGCCACACGCGCGAGCTCTTCCGCCGAAGTCTCGAACGCAATCCGTAATTGCGGTGAAGGCAAACCGGCTTCCGGCTCTTGTTCGGAGATGCAGCCCACGCACCGTGCATTGCACTTCGGCGAAACGGGTAACGCCGCTTCCCCGCGTTCCAAAAAGACGTTTTGCGCGGTGAAGCAGCCGTACTGGCGCGAGCACAATCCAACTTGCCGCAGCACCCGGTTATCTTTATCAACCGCGATGCGTTGATCGATTATCGCCTCGAGTTCGCCTTGACCGAAAGAACGGGGCTGCCAATCCTCGCTTTCGTCGGTTCGCATTGCGGCAACGTAGAGCTCATCGTTCACCACACAGGCGAAGCAGTACCCAAACAGCGGCAGCGTCGGCGCTTGCGCTTTGCGCTCGTACGCAGGCAGCAGCAGGCGCGTATATCCCGCCGGCAACATCACCGCCAGGGCGTAGCGCCGCAACGCCCGTCCGTTGACGAGCATCGGCCGCCGTTCGGGAAGCACCATGGGCACCGTTCCGGGCGGCGCAGGGATCAGTTCGCCCGCTTGTACGCGCCGAACGATGCCGCCGTCGGCAAGCGGTTCGCGATGCGGATCGAAAAAGATACGCCCGGCCTTATCGCAGTACGCCAAGCCGATCATAACGGCTTTTCGAAGACGTATTCACGTTTGATGGCCTCATATCCGAGGCGATGGTAAAAACTATGGGCGCGGGTGCGAACGGCATTGGACAGCAAGCGTACTCGCGTGCAGCCGTTGCGCCGTGCCCAGGTTTCGGCGCGCTCCAAAAGCAGCCGCCCGATGCCGTTCCCGCGGTACTCGTCTTCGACGACCAGACCTTCGACGTGGGCGCGGTTGCGCGAGGTGACGGTGTACTCTTTTTGAATGCCGATCCAGCCCACGACGCCCACGCGCGGCACGACTGCGACGAGCACGGTCCGGTCTGCGTTCAGTGCGTGCACATACTGTTCAACGTGAGCCTGCGATACCTCGTAGCCGAGCTGCGCACTAAGCGCGACAATGCGCGGCGCGTCGCCGGCGAGCGCTTCGCGAACCGAGGTCCCTAGTTCAGATGCGCGCATCGAACACTCGCACGGCGGGACCCGTCAAATACGCGCTGCCTGTGCCGTCCCAATCCACTTCGAGCGTTCCGCCCGGTACCTGCACCGTTACCGGCATATCGACCAAGCCGCGTTGCATGGCGGCGGCCGCACACGCAACCGCGCCGGTACCGCACGCCTGCGTCAAACCCACACCTCGCTCGTAGTGCCGCACGCTCATATGATGCCGGTCTTCGACGTGAGCGGCGTGCACGTTAAGTTCGGGCATCATCTCACCGGCCGCCGGAAGATCGAACGCGCCGATGTCCGCGACGAAGATCACGGCATGCGGGTTCCCCATCGAAACGTAGGTTGCGCCGTTGACTGCTCTGGTTGGTGCGGGAAACTGCGGCACGCCCATGTCCAGGCGAATGTGATAGATCTCGCCTTTATCAAGCACTTCGGCGCCGATAATGCCCGCGAGCGTTTCAATACGAAACCGGTCGCCTTCGCCCCGTTCGCAAAGAAAGCGAATCGCGCAGCGCATGCCGTTGCCGCACATTTCCGCTTCACTTCCATCGGCATTGATCACGCGCATGCGCGCATCGGCGCGATCGGAAGGCAGCAGCACAATAACGCCGTCCGCGCCGATTCCGCTGCGGCGATTGCAGACGGCTCGTGCGAATTGCGCGAGATCGTCGATGGTCTGGGTTCGCTGGTCGAGAACGATGAAGTCGTTCAGCGTGCCGTGCATTTTGCTCACGGCCACGGGGGACATTATCCTGACGTAACCTCCGCGCGCGCCGGAGGCGCTTGCGGCGGCGCATCGGCGGGTGTAACGAACGGTCCTTGCGGCGAGATCGTTGAGACGGCGTGCTTGTAAATTAGGTGCGTCTTGCGTTCGTATTCGATCAAAATCGTGAACGGATCGAACCCTTTGACCAGCCCCCGGAGCTGGAACCCGTTGACGAGATAGACGGTCACCGGCACTCCTTGCCGCTTTATTTCCGCTAAATACGCGTCTTGCAGGCTTCCCGGCATAGCTTGCCCTTCAAACCCACCCTAGTTTTTCCCTTGCCGTCTGCTCGATACGCTCCGGCGGAAGCCACAATGTTTCGGGTTCACTGCGGAACCACGTCACCTGCCGGCGAGCATAGCGTCGCGTCGTTCGCACAAGCAGCGATCGGAGTTCGTCGTGCGTGCACCAGCCGCGCAGGTACGCCAGTGCCTGCGGATACCCAACGGCGCTTGAGGCCACTGCGTGGGGCCCAATCCGTTCAGCTTCTTCGATCAAGCCGTCTTGCAGCATTCTCGATGTACGAAGCTCGATGCGTTCATCCAGCGTGTCGCGATCGACGTTCAGAAACACTTTGGCGAACGGGATACCTGTGCTTTTGAGCGAGGTGAGGTTGCCTTGGCGAAGCCGCGATTCGGCCGGCGCTAGCGCAACCTCCAGCGCACGCAGGACGCGATAGGTATCGGCAGGCTCTAGTTGCGCTGCGCGGCGAGGATCGCGAATTGTCAGCCATTCGTACAAGAACGTTGCTTCATGCAGGCGCGCTTCCTGCGATAGCCGTTCGCGCAGCGCGTCATCGTACTCCGGCGCGAGCGTAACGGCGCCGGTAAGCGCGCGTATATAGAATCCCGTTCCGCCCACGACAATCGCACGTTTGCCGCGCGCGTGCATGTCTTCGATCGCCGCAACCGCGTCAGAAGCGAAACGCGCCGCGGAATACCGCTCGCGCGGGTCGAGGAACTCGATCAGATGATGCGGCACCTGCGCGCGCTGCTGCGCCGTCGGCGCCGCAGTTCCGATCGGCATTCCGCGATAAATCTGTCTCGAATCCGCGCCGACGATCTCCGCGTCGAACGAGCGCGCAAGGTCAAGCGCAAGTTCGGTCTTGCCCGAGGCCGTCGGGCCGGCGAGAATTAGGACGCCGGGTCGCAACGTACGGGGAAGTTTACGGAGCGCGCGATAAAGCACAGGTGATGCGCGCGCTCGTGGAGCGGCAATGCTTGCGCCGCATCAGCGGGCTGCTCAAAAGTGACCTGCGGGCGAAGGACGACCTGCGTGAACTCGCCGGCGCCGTCGGGGTGCACGCGCATCGTGCCGGCCGCTTCGTCTCGGTATGCTTGCACGACGATGCGCGCATCGGCGCAGAGATGCAAAAACATCAGCATATGACATGCCGAAAGGGCTCCAACGAGAAGCTCTTCGGGATTGTAGCGTGATTCGTCGCCGCGAAAGACGGACGCGGATGATCCCGCAATTGCGCGCGCCTTACCGGACGCGGTCATTTCATGATCGCGGCCATATGAGCGATACGAGCTCGTGCCGCTGCCCAGGTTACCGGTCCACGTCGTGGTAACGGTGTACCGGTGCTCCGGATGCATTATAGACGCTTGAACAAACGCGCGATCGCCTCGCCGTCCAACCGCACGATCGTGGGACGTCCGTGCGGGCAGTGCATCGGGTTCTCGCATTGATGCAGCCGCTCGACGAGCGTGTGCATTTCGGAAAAATCCAGGCGCTCGCCGGCGCGCGTCACCGAATGACAGGCGAGCGAGGCCCATAGCCGCTCGCGAACGTCGCGCTGCTTGGGCTCATCAGCCAAATCATCGATAAAGCCGCTGATGTCGAATGCACGCGCGCCGTATCCCGCCGGCGTTGCCACGATTCGGTAGGTTCGTTCCCCGAACTGCTCGATCTCCAGTCCGCCTTCACGCAAAACCTCGAGCGTTCTATCAAGCGCAGCGCTTTGCTGGGCGTTCAGCTCGAACGTGATTGGCACGAGCAGCGGTTCGGTGGGAGCGCGTTCGGCGGCGCGCCGGACGATCTGTTCGTATGCAATGCGTTCGTGCGCGGCGTGCTGGTCCAAAAGCACCAGCGAGCGCCCATCCGTGGCCAGAATGAACGTCCCGTCGAGTTGCGCAAGAACGCGCAACCCGCTTTGCGTGGAGCCCGGCGATGCACCGGCCGCGTCGGAGCGCTCGAAAAGCGATTGCAGCGCCGCCAAACTGGCGTCCATGGACTGCGGCGCCGGCGAAATTGTCACGGCATCGCGAAAGCGTGCCGTTGCGTGTTCGCGTAACGTCGTTGCTATAGCGAGCTTCACCGCGTCGAACACTTGATAACCATAGCGCAGGCGAACATCGCTTTTCGTGGGATGCACGTTGGGGTCGACGTGTTCGGGCGGCAATGTCAAAAAGAGTACGCCGTACGGCTGACGCCCCACCATCGCAAACGTGGAATATCCAGCGGTCCATGCGCCGGCCAGCAGCGTGCTGCGTAAGAGCCGCCCGTTGATGAACAGCAACTGCATGCGCCGATCGGGCCGATCATTTCCGGGCGTTGAGATGTATCCGCTAAGGGTGCCGTGCAAACCGCGAGCAGCGGCCGCATCGAGCGGCACGAGCCTTTGTGCCGCTTGTTTGCCGAACACGGTCTCAAGCCGCGCGGCCATGTCGCGCGATGCCGGAAGCACCCAGACTTCCTTGCCGTCATGATGCAGGCTGAAGGTGATTCCGGGATACGCAAGCGCGAAGGTCGAGAGCCAGCCCGAAATGCGGTTGAATTCGGCGCCGGCCGACCGCAAGTACTCACGCCGCACGGGAACGTTGGCGAACAGATCGCGCGCAATCACTCGCGTGCCGATTGGCGCGGCAGTAGCTTCCACCACTCCCGCAATCTCGGCATGCGCGGCGACGCGAGCACCGATCTGGGCCTGCGGCGTACGCGAGACAATCTCCAACCGCGAAACCGCAGCGATGCTCGCCAAGCCCTCGCCGCGAAATCCAAGCGTGTCGATGGATTCAAGGTCGCCCGCCGCGCGCAGTTTGCTCGTTGCATGCCGCCGTACCGCCAGGGGCAGATCTTCCGGAGCAATCCCGGTGCCGTCGTCGACCACTTCAACCAGCGCGATGCCGCCCTCTTCCAGCGTCACATCAATGCGTTTTGCTCCCGCGTCGACCGCATTTTCAACCATTTCCTTGACGACGGAGAGCGGGCGCTCCACCACCTCCCCCGCGGCAATTTGGCCGATCGTTTGCGGATCGAGAACTTGAATCAAGGCTCGGCGGCCAGGAATGAAAGCTGCGCGGGCGGCGCCACTTTGGCCAGCCGCCGCTTGAGCGGAACCTGCTCTTCGAGATCGGCTTTGCCGCCGAGTGCATCCGCAATCTCTTGCGCGCGCTCGATCACGGCTTCAGGTAATCCGGCCATACGGGCCACCTCGATGCCGAACGAACGCGAGGAGCTGCCCGGCAGAACGCGGTGCGAAAATACCGGAGCTCCGTGCGTGCCCGTATTTTCAACTGCGGTGATGTGGTAGTTGGCAACCAAACGCCAGTGATCCGCCAACATCGTCAACTCGTGAAAGTGCGTTGCGAACAGCACCATCGGCGACTGTTCTTCTAACCCGAGCAAAAATTCGCAAATCGCCTGCGCAATAGAAAGGCCGTCAATTGTGCCGGTGCCGCGCCCTACCTCGTCGATCAGCAATAAACTGCGGTGCGTGCAGCGGCGCAGAATATTCGCGGCCTCGGCCATCTCCAAGAAAAACGTCGACTGCCCGGATGCTAAATCGTCGCCGGCGCCGATACGCGTAAAGATACGGTCGACGATGCCCAAACGGGCCGACGCGGCCGGTACAAACGAACCGATCTGCGCCATGATGATTAGCAGCGCGGTTTGACGCAGATACGTCGATTTGCCGCCCATATTGGGTCCGGTCAGCAAGATGAAGCGGTGCTCGTCCCGGCGCAAATGCAGATCGTTGGGAACGAAACTGGTGCGCAGTATCGTCTCCATCACCGGATGACGGCCGTCGACGATTTCCAGCTCGCTGCCCTGGATGAACACCGGTTGCACGTAGCCGCGCTCCGCCGCGCACTGCGCGAGCGAGGCGAGCACATCGATCTCGGCTATCGCCTCGGCAGCGCAGAGCAGGTCGTCGATGCGTGCGCCGATGCGATCGACGATCTCGCCGAAGAGGCGCTCCTCTAAACGCAGCTGGCGCGACTGCGCTCCGGTAATGGCGATTTCGAGTTCCTTAAGCTCGGGGGTGACGAAGCGTTCGCCGCTTGTCAGCGTCTGCTTGCGAACGTAATCCGCCGGTACGGCGTCCGCATAATTCTTGCTGATTTCAATCGCGTACCCGAACGCGCTTGCGTACTTGACCTTCAGCGACTTTATGCCGGTGCGCTGACGCTCGCGTTCTTCGAGATCCGAGATTCGCCCCCGCGCATCGGTTCGCAAAGCAACGCACTCGGCCAGCTCGCTGCTTGACTCCGGACGGATCACTCCACCGTCGGTGAGCTGCGCGGGAGGTTCTTCAACCAGTGTGCCATGGAGATCGGCCAGCATCTCGCTGAAGTCGTCGATGCGATGCAGCTGCGATTGGAGGCTTTTCGGAGCGGCCGATTTGAGCGGCCCAATAACCTCCAGCGTTCGCGCAAGCGAAGCCAGGTCTCGCGGAGCGGCACGCTTGAACCGGATCTTCTGCGTAATGCGTTCCAAATCAAAACACGCGCGAAGCAGCTCTTGCATCGACTGGCGGCGCACATGCTCGTCCATAAGGGACCGCACGCTGTTTTGCCGGGCGGCGATCGCTTGCGGATCGATCAGCGGCGCAAGCAGCCACCGCGCCAGCATGCGCGAACCCATCGACGTCGCGCACTTATCGAGGCTCGCGAGCAGGGTGGCTTTCGGATTTGCACCCAGGGCTTTGGTGAGTTCGAGGTTTTTTCGCGTGTTCGGATCGAGTGAAAGAAACGTACGATTGCGGTAATAGTGCGCAGGATTGAGCGGTTCGCGGGAGCCGTCGTCGTGCGCCAGGCGCAGTGCCGTTCGTTTGACGAATCCGACGAGCGCGTCGAGCGCGCGGTGCATTGCCAGCGATTCATCGAGCGAAAACTCGTTGACCGGTCCGCGCGCACGCGGTTCAACTGCAGCAAGCGAGGGTGCGGTAATCCGCGCCAAAGTCCCGTCCAGAGCCTCCGCGAGCGCCGCTCGCAGGTCGCTCGGGACGTCGGCAACCAGTTCCGCGGGAGCCACGCGGCCCAGTTCCGCGACAAGCTCTTCGTAGCCGGAGTCACCGGTCAGCGCCGTTGCCGCACAAAATCCGGTCGAAACGTCGGCATATGCCAGTGCAAGCGTATCACCCACCGCCGTCACCGCCGCTAGATAGTTGTTCTGTTTGCCGTCGAGCAACTGATCATCGATTAGCGTTCCGGGCGTGACGATACGAACCACGTCCCGCCGAACAAGCTTGTTCGGCTGCGGCAATTCCATCTGCTCGGCGAGCGCGATGATCATTCGCTGCTGCACCAGGCGTGCAAGGTACTGCGCCAGCGCATGGTGCGGAACACCCGCCATCGCGACGCGCTTTCCGCCGCCGGCCTCTTTTGAAGTGAGCGCAATGGAAAGAGCCCGCGCGATCGTTTCGGCGTCCTCACCATAAGCTTCGTAAAAATCGCCGACCCGTGAGAGCAACACCGCTTCGGGGTGACGAGCTTTCATCCCGAAGTATTGCTCGAGCATCGGTGAGTACTGCTGCGCGCTCACACTAACGCCCCGTTTCGTCACCCCCGTTGTGGATAACTTGTGTGCTGCTTGTGCACTTCTACACAAAATGGTGAACGTAGTTTTGTCATGGTGAGCCTGTCGAACCACGGCCGAGCTTGTCGAGGCGAACGCGCTTCGGCTTCGCTCAGCGGTCCTTCGACAGGCTCAGGATGACAATGAGGTTTTAGATGGGCGCGCCGTTACAATGGCGTTGCAGCGCATCGTTGTGGGTTAGGCGGTCGATAAGAGGTTGATGGGTGCGATTGGCACTGGGGTGGCGGGGGCGTTGTAGCGGGGCGCGCGGGCGGTGATTGTGCCGGTGCAGCCCCAGATGAAGCCTTCGTGCAGGTCGATGTCGAGCCAGGGTTCGCGGGCATATAGCGCTTGGTCATAATCCGGTGGTATGGGCGCGATGATCGTTGCGTTGTCGGGCGATTTTGCGCAAAGCTTTGCGGCGTCTTTTTTTGAACGGCCTTGTATGAGCGCTCGTACCCGCGTGCCGGTTTTGCGAACGTTGTAGGCTCGCGAGGCTGCGTTTTGCGCCTGGGCTAAACGTTTGAAACGTTCACCGGCAACCTCTTTGGGAACTTGCTCCCAGCGGGCGGCCGGCGTGCCGCGGCGCGGTGAGTAGATGAACATATAAGCATTGGCAAAAACGCCCGTGCTTACGTAATCCAGGGTAGCGCGAAAATCTTCTTCCGTTTCACCGGGAAAACCGACGATGATATCGGTCGTGACCGCCCAATGCGGCAGATAGCGATGGAACAGGCCGACTTTCTCCCGGAATTGATCCATCGTATACTTGCGGTTCATACGGCGAAGCATGGCGTCGCTGCCTGACTGCAGCGGCAAATGGACGCGCGGATTCAGTTTGTCGACTTGTGCAAGATCGGCGACGATTTTTTCGGTAAAATCCTTGGGGTGCGGCGAAATAAACGCTAAGCGCTCGAGCTGCGCAGTTTGCGCGACGAGCTTGCAGAGATCGCCGAAGTCCGTGCCCTCCACGGCGTCTTTGTACGCATTTACGGTTTGCCCGACCAGAAGTACTTCACGTGCCCCGGTGGCGACGCGCTGCGCGACTTCATCGGCAATCACGCCGCTCGGACGGTGATCGAAGCGCCCCCGCACGTGCGGAACGATACAAAACGTACAATAGTACGAGCATCCGCGCTGAACGGTAACGAATCCGCGCAGATGCGAGTACGCGTCGGTGATGCAATCGGCGGCGCCGCCGAACGGCATCAACAGCGCGCGTTCCTCACTGAACTCGGTGTCCTCGAACTCCGGGCGCCACTGGGCTATCGCATCGGCCATCTGGACAAGTTCAGACGTGCCGAAAACGGCATCGACGTGGGGCGCTTTCTTTTGCATGATCGCGCGGTCTTGCTCGGCAAGGCACCCCATAACGACAAGCTTGAGCGCCGGATCGGCTTGCTTGAGAATTTTCAAGTGGTGCATGCGCCCGTACGCGCGCCGCTCGGCGTTCTCGCGAACGGTGCACGTGTTCAGGATGACGACGTTCGCTTCTTCAGGGCGTGCGGCAATATCGTAACCCGCACCCATTGCGCGCTCGGCAATGAATTGGGAATCGGCCTCGTTCATTTGGCAACCGAACGTTTCAATATAGATGCTGGCCATTTACTTTGATTTTTTATCCGTCATCTTCACGAGCAAGTCGAGCGGGAGATAGAGACGCCCGCTCACCATCCCTGCCGGCGCATCATACACGACATTGCGCCCGTCCACAACAAATTTTGCGTCTCCTAAGTGCCCGACCGCGACGTGGCCGGCGAAGCGCACGACCAAGCGATCGCCGCTGACTTTTGCGGCACTGGCCGGCATGTAATCCGTGAGGGCTGCAACAACTGCGGAGTGCACGGCAGCGGCGGGCGAGGGCAACAGCACGTGCGTGGTCTGGTCGGGAAACACGTTGATGTCGCGCTCGTATTTGATGTTGGGTTCGCGTACGACGACGTGATGCGTACCGGTGTTCACGCTATATCGTTCCGTAAACGGCAGCGCAGGTTGACCATCGATTGAAATTTTTGCGCTGCTGTCCAGTCCGATGAAAGCAATCGCGCCCGGCTCGTGCGGTGGATTCAGCGCCGTCAATTGAATTGTGGACGGCGTCACGGCGCCGGCGGCAACCAATTCGTCCGCCTCATAAACGCGCCAGCCGGCTTTGGTGATCGTCACGGGATGTTTTCCGGCCTTCAATCCGTCGATCAGCACGGGCGTTCTTCCGATATAGGTGCCATCCACCCAAACGTCCGCGCCGCTGGGCAGCGAACTGAGCACCAGGCCGCCGAACGGCATCACAGCGGCAAGCAAAGCGAATAGCAGCACCACGTCGCGGGAATACCGCGAAACTACCGGAAACTCCCATCCCGTGCACGCGCTAGAGCAAGAAAAACAAGCGATGCTTCGACCGGCAACCGTCGCAATCGTCGGGCGGCCGAACGTGGGCAAAAGCGCGCTCTTCAACCGGCTAATCGGTCAGCGGTTGGCGATCGTCGAGGATTCGCCCGGCGTTACGCGGGATCGCTTATACGCCCTGTGCGAATGGCGTGGGCGCACCTTTAGCTTAGTTGATACTGCGGGCATCGATCCCGCGCAGGATACTACGGGAACGCGCCGTCAAGCCGAGGCGGCGGCACAAGAAGCCGACGCCGTGCTATTCGTCGTCGATGCCGCGACGGGGCGGAATCCGCTGGACGATGAGGTCGCGGCAATTCTACGCCGTACGCGGCGGCCGGTAATCCTAGCCGCGAATAAGGCGGAGTCACCCAGCGCCGCGGACGCGGTTTACGGTGAATTCGCGCGTTTGGGGTTCGGCGAGCCGGTTGCCGTCTCGGCGATTCATGGCGAAGGCACCGGCGATTTGCTCGATCGCGTCGTCGAACATTTGCCCGAGAACGCGCCTGCGGCGGATTTGACCGGCGAGCTTTCGCTGGCCATCGTCGGACGCCCAAACGTCGGAAAAAGCTCACTCCTCAACGCGCTGCTCGGGGAAGAACGGGCGATCGTCTCCGACGTTCCGGGAACCACGCGCGACGCGATTGATACGATCTACTCGTTCCACGAACACAAGATACGTCTTATCGACACCGCGGGCGTGCACCGAAAACCCGCCCAGCACGGTGCAATCGAATACTACGCCGCGCTTCGTTCGCTGCAGGCGATCGCACGATCCGATATCGCGGTACTGTTGTTCGACACCATGCAAGGGATTCTGAATCAGGAACGGCGTTTGGCGGGCATGATCTTGGAAGAGCGTAAGGGTCTGATCATCGTGGGGAACAAGTGGGACCTCGCGCGCGAACAGGGCGAGTACAGTCAAAACGAATTGGCCGGCGTGATCTACGAGCAAATGCCGTTTGCGCGCTTTGCCCCGGTGACGTTTCTTTCGGCCAAGAGCGGCAGGCGTTTGGGCAGCCTCATGCCGCTGGTGATGAAGGTGGCGGACAATCTCGATCGCCGTGTAACCACCTCGCAGCTCAACAATATCATTCGCGATGCAACGCTCGCCCATCCGCCGCCCGCGATCGGCGGGAGGCCGTTAAAGATCCTCTATTGTTCGCAGCCGGCAACGCACCCGCCGCTGTTCGTGTTTCACTGCAACGATCCTGAGCTCGTGCAGCAATCCTACCGGCGTTTTCTGGAAAACACGATCCGTCAGCACTTCGACTTCGAAGGGGTGCCGCTCTCGCTCGAATTCCGGGAACGTTCCCGGCCGGATGAAGGCCAGGAGTGATCGCGCGGTATGCGGCCTGCGCGATCGGCGCATTTTTGATCGGCTCGATTCCTTTTGGTTTGGTGATCGGCCGGTTATTTTACGGAACGGACATCCGTCGTTCCGGGAGCGGAAACATCGGCGCGATGAACGCGCTGCGAACGATTGGAAAAACCGGCGCGGCCGCGGTGCTCCTGCTCGATGCGCTCAAAGGTTTCGTCCCTGCGCTGCTGGTCATGCGCCTGCTGCACGATCCGCGCCTTGCCGCAATCGTTGCAGCCTGCGCGGTGCTCGGTCACTGCTTCTCGCCCTGGCTGGCCTTCAAGGGCGGAAAGGGCGTAGCAACCTCGCTGGGCGCAGTGTTCGCACTGTCGTGGCCGTCCGGCCTGGTGATGATCGCGGCGTGGTTGGCCGGCGCGCTTCCGACGACATACTCCTCCGCCGGATCAATGCTCGCGCACGTTGCCGCGCCGATTGCATTGTGGTACTTCACGCGGAATCCGTGGCTTACCGGCTACGGTATCCTTGCAGCCGTGGTCGTGTTGTATACGCATCGCGAAAACATCGTACGCATCAGCCGCGGTCAGGAGAAAGGCATCCCCTTCCTTAAAAGTCGCGGTGGTCGCGGCTCGGCTGCTTCGCCCGAGCCATAAAACCAGGGCTGGCGCAGCCCTTCTGCGTATTGGCCCACGTCATGATTTCATCGAACGACTTGCGCAACGGCGTGACCATTCTGGAGAACGGCCAGCTCTGGACCGTCATTGAGTTTCTGCACGTCAAGCCAGGCAAGGGCTCTGCCTTCGTGCGCACCCGTTTGAAGAACGTCAAAACCGGCGCCACGGTCGAAAAGACGTTTCGCGCGGGTGAAAAGCTCGAGCGCGCCACCGTCGACAACCGGCAGATGCAAATGCTGTACAACGATTCCGACGGCTATCATTTCATGGATCAGGAATCGTTCGAAAACGTGACGCTGCAGCGCGACATCATCGGCGAACCTGCCGACTTTCTCAAAGACGGCATGGTTGTGGACGTGCAATTTCACGACAGCAACCCGATCGGTGCCGAGCTTCCCGCGCACGTTGAATTGAAGGTCGAACAAACCGATCCCGGCTTCAAGGGTGATACCGCGACAGGGACCACCAAGCCGGCAACGCTGGAAACCGGAGCAGTGGTCAACGTTCCGCTGTTCGTGAATCCCGGAGACCTGATCCGGATCGACACGCGCGATCGGCGGTACATCGGCCGCGTCGGCTCCTGATTTATTTTTGGCTGTTCGCAACCGGCTTGGGTGCGAGCATCTTCGGATCCATGGTCGGGCTTGGGGGCGGCTTCATTACCGTCCCCATTTTACTGCTTGCATTCGGCATGCGGCCCGGCGAAGCGGCGGGCACGTCGCTTGCGCTGGTTGTGGCCAATAGTGCGGCCGGAGCGACGACGTATCTCTTGCAGCGCCGCGTTCATATTCGCCTTGGGCTGCTCTTTGCCGCGGGTGGGTTTCCCGGCAGCATCCTAGGCGCGCTCGCCGCCGCGCGCATCTCCGCGCCAATCTTCGATTGGCTTTTTGCCGCCTTCCTCATCGCGGTAGCCGGCGATATGTTTGTGAATCGCGCAACGCGGCTGACGGGCCGTAGTGCTAATCCCGGCGCGACTCCGTACGGCATGCATCCGGTGCGAGCGCTGGCGCTGGGGTTCGGCGTGGGCGTGGTTTCGAGCTTGTTCGGTATCGGCGGCGGCGTCTTGGTGGTTCCCTCACTGCTGTATTTCTCGGATCTTCCGGCGCACATGATCAGCGCCACCTCGCATTTTGCGATCGTGCTGACCTCACCGGTGGGCTTTGCCACGCATTGGTCGCAGCACGATATCCGCTGGGCGTACGTCGCGCCGCTGGTCCTGGGCGGCATACTGGGCGGCCCAATCGGCGCGCGTTTATCGCTGCGCTTGAACCAAAACGCGCTGCTCGTATGGGTTGCGTCCGCGCTGGCGATTGCGGCGCTGGCCCTGGTCGCTCGTAACTTCGTGCAATAAGTTCGCGCAGTCTTAGCACTCGCTTGACATCCCAACCCAGGAAGGTCGGGCACTGCGTTCGATAATACGAAACAACATATGTATCCCGT
>DASRSF010000065.1:0-5101 GCA_035656615.1 Vulcanimicrobiaceae bacterium
GAATCCGTGGTGCGCGAGGCTCGTGCAGACGTCCACGCCGTAGCGAATCAGCGTTTCGGCACCTATCGTAATGGGACCGGGGAAATCCATGTGGTGCGGGCTGTATCCGTGGTTGATCGGCGGGATCAGCACCGCCCGATCGGGCATGCGCGAGACCGCTTCTTCGCACACCGCGGCACAGAGGCGCAGATCAGTATCAATCGGTAAGTGCAGACCGTGGTCTTCGATGGTCGCAATGGGCAGAACGGCAACGCGTCCTGCCGCGGCCGCTTCCTTGACTTGCGGCCACGTCATCTCGCCGTAGCGGTACTTCATGCGGTCATGAGCAGATTCGGGCGCGTTTGCAAATCCGGTACTGAATCCGGATACGGCGGTCGCGTCACCCCGTATTCGGTGATGAAGGCGGTAATTAAGTGGCCCGGAGTGACGTCGAATGCCGGGTTGAACGCGCGCGCACCCTCAGGCGCAATTGCGACCGCTCCGAAGGTGGTGACCTCCGAGGCGGGACGCTCTTCAATGGGAATTTCGGCACCGGAACGCAACGAAAAATCGAACGTCGACCGGGGCGCAGCGACGTAAAACGGAATGCCATGGTGCGCGGCCATGATGGCCAGCCCGTAGGTTCCAATCTTGTTCGCGGTATCGCCGTTGGCCGCGACGCGATCGGCGCCCACGATGACCAGGTCGATCCGCGCGCGCTGCATCGTGATTGCCGCCGCTGCGTCGACGATGAGCGTGGCCTGGATTCCGGCGCGCGTCAGCTCATAGTACGTAAGCCGAGCGCCTTGTAAAAGCGGGCGCGTTTCATCGACGAACACGTGCGGATGTTTTCCGGCGCGGGCCGCCGCTAGGATGACACCGAGCGCGGTACCTCCGCCGGCCGTTGCCAGCGGTCCGGTATTGCAGTGCGTAAGGATACGCGCGCCGGCCGGTACCAATTCCGCGCCGGCTTCTCCGATACGCGCGTCGATGGCGATTTGCTCTGCGTGAATCGCTTTGGCCTGGGCGATCATGTCCGGTGCTTGCAGTACGCGGTCGACCGCCCACATGAGGTTCACCGCCGTCGGGCGGGCATTGCGTATCCGCTGCGCCGCGGCGGCAAAGGTCTGGTCGTCGGAGATTCGGCTGCGCAGCAACGCAACGCCGTACGCACCGAAGACGCCAATGCAGGGCGCTCCGCGCACGGCGAGCGTTTGAATCGCACTCTCGATCTCATCGAGCGTAGAGGCGCGCCGGACGACTTCTTGGTGGGGCAACAAGCGCTGATCGATGTATTCAACGGCATCGCCGGTCCAGCGCACGACGGTATCCATGAATCGACCTGTTCGCGCCGCATAAGAAAAAGCCGCGTCGTTTCGACGCGGCCGCACGGTGAAAGTCGGGTGGCGTACTACACCGCAGCCGGTGTATGCGCCGTGTAACATGCCCTGCAGTATACCGGCCGATCTCCACGCGGTCGGAACGGAAGCGTAGTCGTGGCACCGCATTCGGCGCATACGGCTTCGAAGCTGGGACGTGAACCGCCGGCCGGGCCCGCACCGGGGGCTTTACGAGATTGACGGCAGTCGCGGCAACGCTGAGGTTCGTTTTGGAACCCCTTTTCGGCATAGAATTGCTGGTCGCGCACGCTGAAAACGAATGGGCGGCCGCAATCTTTGCAGGTAATCGATTTGTCTTCCAAGGGTAGGGCCTCCAGGAAAGTGCAACGAGACCGGCCCTGGGACGGCCGGGGTCTTAACTATGCGACTTTGGTCGATATGAATCCTCGCTTGGTTACCTTCCTGGGCGGGCGCTCCGAAACCCGAGGGAAGCCGCCTCCGGCGCGGTCTCTTGCGGGACGTGCAGAAGCCTGGCGGCCGCGAGTGCGGCCCCGTACCCTTTGTCGCCTCGATGGGGATCCGCGCGCTCCATCGCCTGGTCGACCGTTTCGGTGGTGAGCACGCCGAAGCCAATCGGCACACCCGTCGCTAACTGCACGTTCATGATCCCGCGCGCGCATTCGCCCGCCACGTAATCGAAGTGCGGTGTTTCGCCCCGAATGACGACCCCGAGCGCAACGAGGGCGTCCAATTTTTCATCGGCGGCGATCAAACGTTTTGCGGCGAGCGGCAATTCGAAACACCCGGGCACGCGATACGTCACTACGTCTTCGGGCTGAACGCCGCAATCGGTCAGCGCCCGCCGCGCTCCATCCTCCAGCCATACCGCAAGATCGGAATAAAACTCCGCCGTGATAATTGCGAAACGCTTTCCGCGGCAATCCGGAAGCATTCGTGAGGGCGCACTCACGTCTTCAGGCTTCACGGATGATCGCCGTGCGCCAGCGGTGAGGCCTCAAACATGTGGCCCAGTTTGCTTTGCTTGGTGGCGATGTACCGTTTGTTGTACGGCGTGGGTTCGGTGTGCATCGCAACGCGGCCGACGATTTTCATGCCATAGCCTTCCAGGCCGAAGATTTTACGCGGGTTGTTGGTAATGATGCGCATTTCTTTGACGCCGAGATCGGCCAAAATTTGCGAGCCGATGCCGTAGTCGCGTTTATCGACCGGCAATCCGAGCGCAATGTTTGCTTCAACCGTATCCGCACCCTGATCCTGAAGTTCGTACGCGCGCAGTTTGTTGGCAAGGCCGATGCCCCGGCCTTCCTGCCGCAGGTATAGAAAGATGCCGCGGCCCTCTTTTGCGATGATCTCCATCGCGCCGTCGCGCTGCGCCGCGCAGTCGCATCGGATTGAATGCAGCGCATCGCCGGTCAAGCATTCGGAATGCACGCGCACCAGCAAGTTTTTCCCGTCTCCGATCTCGCCCATCACGAGTGCTACGTGGGTATTCCCGTCGATAGTATTCTCGTACGCATAGCCGGTCCACGTGCCGATTTCTCCCGGCAGATTGAACTGCGCAATCCGCTTCAATAGTTTTTCGGTACGCCAGCGGTGGGCAATGAGGTCTTTGACGGTGATCAGCTTCATCTCGTGGCGTTTCGCGAACTCGATGAGGCCGTCCAGGCGTTCCATCGTGCCGTCTTCCGCCATGATCTCGCAAATCACACCGGCGGGATACAGCCCGGCCAGGCGCGCAAGATCGACCGAAGCTTCGGTTTGCCCCGCGCGCACCAGCACGCCGCCCTCGCGTGCGCGCAGCGGAAACGTGTGTCCGGGCCGCAAAAGATCCGCGGGACGCGTCGCCGGATCCAAAAGCGCATGGATTGTCGCAGCGCGATCGTGGGCCGAGATCCCCGTGGTCGTGCGGCCACGCGCTTCAACCGAAACGGTAAATGCCGTCTCGTGAACGGCGCTATTGTCGGAAACCATCTGCGGCAGATGCAGCTCGTCCAGCCGCCGCCCGATCATCGGCACGCAAATCAGCCCGCCTGCGCGCTTGCGCATGAAGTTGATCGCTTCGGGCGTCACCATCTGCGCCGCCATGACGAGATCGCCCTCATTTTCGCGATCCTCGTCGTCAAGCACGATCACCATCTTGCCGGCGCGTATGTCCTTCACGGCGTCCTCGATGGCGTCAAACGGCGAGGCGCTCTCCAGACTGCCGGCAAGGTCCGGCAACACAAGCGTCAGCCGCTGCAGCGACCGGTACGACGGCTCCCGCTGACCCGAGCGCAAATAAGAAATCGCCGCCTCCGTAAGCCCACTGCGCTCAGCCAGCTCAGCCGCCGTCACCCCCGCCGAATCCATGGCGGTCTTCAGTTCCTCCGCAAATGCCTTCACGCCCGAAGCTTACTGGGCGACTTAACAAATGTCAAGATGATATATCTGACGCACCTCTGTCCGTAACTTGCCGTGACTGAACGGGTAGTGTCAGCATGTGGGATTGCTCGTTCTACTCGGCCTGCTCGCGGTTCCGATCATTCTTATCGCGGTAATCACGCGGGGACGGGATAGCGGCAACCCGCCTCCGGACACCTACGACCGCATGATGAGCAGGGGCACCCAGGATATGGCGAGGCGGCTTCTCGATAAGGAAAAGCCGTAGGGTCCACATACCGGGGCTCCTCCGTTCTTTAGGGGGCCTAGGCAGCGACCAGCCCGCCTCGCTACATTAGCCAAATGGCATTAACGCGCGCACAGTATGACATCCAATACATGCGGCTTGAGAAGGCTATATCGGACCTAAAAACCGGAGGCTCCCTACTCCATGCCGTTGCGAGGGGATATTACCTTATCCACCTCACAGCTTCATATTTAGCGGCTAAATTTGGGGTCGTGGTCACCCATGCAAGTAGGGGGCGAGAACGCGAAAGCGAGAAATTTTCGCACCAAGCGACGGTCCTACTGGTGGAGACGTTATACAAGGGCGAGCGGCACGGAAACGTCAGCCCGGGGTCGGCCCCCGGCATAGCAAACGCTACACTTAAAACCCGCGATGCCGCAAGGCATGTACAATTGCTTCAGCGGGACCGCGAGGATGCGGACTACGGCCCGACCTCGGTAGCGGAGCCGTACACCCTGGCCGAGGCGGATGAGCGACTAAACTGGGCGAAGACGGTCGCCGATGACCTGAGGAGACTACTGTGACAATATTAGACGAGCGAACCGTTCGGGGTGAGATTGTGGAAGAGCTAGGAGAGGCCCATGAGCTTCACAAGGATGCCGAGGCGGCCTACATCGCCCAGTTGGCGCAATTGGGACTGGACATGACGACCCTCAAGGGTGGACGCCACGGGTTTGATTTTATGGTTGAGGTTCCCTCAGCGAAGCTCCACGCCATAACGCAACGAATAGTGGACGTTGAGTTCGCGGTAGCCGACGAATACGGCATCCGGTTCAGCACCTTCGCGATAGCTGTCTAACTAATAGACTCGCGCAATGAGGCGCCCTTATCAAGGCGTCTTTTTTATTGGCTTTTGCAGATTGCCACCCAGTAGGCACGGCTAAATTGCATGCTTAACGCATGCAAACGCCGACAACACTCCTTGAAGCCGTAACCTTTTTCTCGAACCCCGAAACCGCGTTTGAGTACGCGGTGAAGCTGCGGTGGCCGTATGGCGTGGCCTGCCCGCGCCCGGGTTGCGGATCGGCGTCCGTCCAGTTCATCAAGACCCGCAAACTTTGGCGCTGTAAGGAGTGCAAGCGGCAGTTCACGATCA
>DASRSF010000066.1:0-3124 GCA_035656615.1 Vulcanimicrobiaceae bacterium
CGCGACCTTGCCGTCATCGATGCCTGCGTATCAGCGGTGGAAAGCTGCGGTGTTCGCGTCCTGCACCGTACAAGCGATCCCATTCACAATAGAAGCGTACTCACGATGGCGGGCGGTTACGACCGGCTGCGTGAAGCGGCGCTCGCGCTCACCGCGGTAACGGTTGAACGGATTGATCTGCGTTCGCATGCAGGCGTGCATCCGCGGATCGGCGCTCTGGACGTTTTACCGTTCATTCCCTTGCAAGGCGCGCACATGCGCGATGCCGTGCAGTTGGCACGCGAAGTTGCCGCCTCCGTCTGGGAACGGCTGCACGTCCCGTGCTTTCTTTACGCAGAGGCAGCCGCGACGCCGCTTCGACGCAATCTGGCGAACGTTCGTGAAGGCCAGTTTGAGGGGCTGGATGCTCGCTTTGAATTGCCGGATTGGCGGCCGGATTACGGCGACGTCGCAAAACACGCCAGCGCCGGTGCCCTCGCGGTCGGCGCGCGGCCGATTTTGATTGCTTTTAACATCGAGCTGCAGACCGGGGACCTGGGGGTGGCACGACGGATTGCCGCGCGGTTGCGCGAACGCGACGGCGGCCTGCGCACGTTGAAAGCACTTGGGCTGCGCTTGGGTCCGGACCTGGTCCAAGTATCGTTGAATGTCACGGACTATCGCGCGACGCCGCTCTACCGTATCGTAGAAGTTACGCGAGTTCTAGCAGGCCAAGCGGGCGTAGCGGTCCGCCGCTGCGAACTCATCGGCTGTTTACCATTTGAGGCCGTGCGAGCCTGCGCGTTGTATTACTTGGGCGTCTCGCAGCCGGACCAACCACAACATCCTTCGGAGATTCCATAGTGAAGCGCCCATTTTTCCTAACCGCAGTTCTTCTTACGCTACTATTGTTACCCGGCGCTGCGTACGCGCAGCCGGCGGACGAAGGCATCGGGGACCGCGGAGTCTATCAAACCAAACTTGCAAATGGCCTGCAGGTGATCGTGGTTGAGAATCACGCCGCGCCGGTAGTTCATACCTCGGTGTGGTACCGTTTCGGTTCGCTATACGAAACGCCCGGAAAGACGGGCCTTGCGCACGCGCTCGAACACATGATGTTCCGCGGCACGCCGGAAATCTCGGCCAGCGGACTTGACGACATCGTGGCCCGGCTCGGCGCGCAGATGAACGGCCAAACCGATTACGACTATACGAATTTCTTGTTTGACATGCCGTCGGATCGTCTGGCGATTGCGCTGCAAGTCGAAGCCGATCGCATGCAGCATGCCTCATTGCGCGCTTCGGAATGGCAGATCGAGCAGCGCGCGGTGCTCAACGAATTAGACGGCAATGACAGTTCGCCGTTCTTCAACTTGCTCTCACGCGTTCGGGCCGCCGCATACCCGGACTCCGCTGCAGGCCGTACACCGAGCGGGCTCCGATCGGACGTCGCGCGAGCAACGGTCGCGGATCTGCGCCGCTATTACGATGAATGGTACGCGCCGAACAACGCTGCGCTTGTGGTCGCCGGAGACGTGTCGCACGCGCAAGTCTTTGCGCTGGCGAAACGGGATTTCGGCGGCGTTCCCAAACGCGTGCTTCCGAAGTTTTCCATACAGCATCCGCAAGCGGCAACCGGGAAAATCGTGCACGCGGAATTTCCATTTCCGTTCGAAGTGCTGGACCTGGCATATGCCATTCCGGGAGACATGGAAGCGGGAGAACCAGCGATCAGCACGCTCTCGGATTTGATTCCGAACGAACGTGGGCCGTTCTACCAGGCATTGGTCGAGAGCAGCGTCGCACTGGCCGTGGAGGCAAATGCGGACACGCAGCTGCGCGGCGGACTTATGAACGTGTTCATTATCTTGAACCCGGGCCACACCGGCGCGGAAGCGCAGCGCATCTTTCAGCAAACGATGGACGCCGCGCTCAAGGACGGCTTTAACGCCGATCTCGTTGCCGCCGCCAAACGGCAGACGCTGGCAGAGCGCGCATATTCGGCGGACTCCATCGGCGGCTATGCCGATCTGGTGGGCTACACGTATGGAATTGTCGGGGAGCGCGACCGTGACGAGGACATGCGGCTTGCCGGACTAACCGCTAACGACATTTTGAATGCCGCGCGCACCTATCTTGCCAAGCCGAACGTCGTCGGACATTTAACGCCGAATGACCGCCCGTCTTCGCATTCCTCGCAAAAAAGCGACGCGTCGGTTTCCGATAATTTCAGCAGCCGCGTTCCAAGCGGTCCCATCGTCGAACCCGAAAATATCCGCGCCCAACTGAAGCAACCCACGCGAGCGCGCAGCAAACTGGCACCGATTGCTTTCACGCTGCCCAACGGCGTGCACGTCATCGTGCAGCGCAAGACCGATCGCCCCACCGTCTACATCGGGGGATCGATTGCATCTTCGCCCGCATTCATACCCCAGGGCAAGGAAGGCTTGGTTCGGCTTGCGTCCTCGCTCGCCAACTTCGGCAGCCGCCAATATGACTTCGCCCAGCTGCGCAAGGCTACCGATGACATGGGCGCGTCGGTCGATCTGGGCCAACAGTTCTCTGCACGCGGCTTTGCCGTAGACTTCGAGCGTTTGCTGGCAATTCTCGCGGACGGCGAACAGCATCCGGCCTTTCCCGATCATTGGCTGAATTTGCAGCGCTCGCAAATCGCCAACAGCATTTCCACCGAGCAGACGATTTCCGGCGAGATGATCGATCGCGCATACATGCAGCGATTGCTTCCCGCGGACGACCCCGCGCTTCGCTTTCCGTCGCAAGAGACCGTTTCATCGATTTCGCGCCAGGATTTGCTTGACTACACCAATCGCTATTGGCGCCCCGATTTAACGACCATTGCGATCGTCGGCGACATCTCGCCCGAACGCGCCCGCTCGGCGGTGGCCGCAACGTTCGGTACGTGGAAGGCTCCCGGGCCGACTCCCTCCGTCGCGCAACCGGGTTTGCCTGCGCCGCATACCGGTCATGCGTACGTCCAAACCGACGCCAACCAGGTCTTCATTCAATTGGGGCAGCGCGCGGTCGCCCGCGACAGCGAGGACTTCGACGCGTTTAACCTGTTGACGGAAATTTTGGGCGGTCCCGGATATTTTGAGTCGCGTTTGTGGCAAGAACTACGGCAGAA
>DASRSF010000067.1:0-7282 GCA_035656615.1 Vulcanimicrobiaceae bacterium
CATTGACATTCGCCTTGTCCGGATCGATCTCCAGGTCTCGCAAGCAGGCAATGGACTGTGCGGCAAAGGCCTCGTTGATTTCAACCAGATCGACCTCGCCCATACCAAGGCCGGCTCGCGCCAGCGCCTTGCGCGTGGAGGGAATCGGCCCCAAGCCCATCACGTCGGGATGCACGCCGGCCACGCCGCTTGCAACGATTCGGGCGAGCGGTTTGCCTCCCAAGCGCGCAGCCGCGCCCGCTTCGCACAACAACAGCGCCGCAGCTCCGTCGTTAATGCCGGACGAGTTCCCCGCGGTAACGGTCCCGCCCGCGACGAACGCGGGTTTGAGCTGCGCCAGCCCTTCCAGCGTAACGTCCGGGCGAGGATGTTCATCGACGCTTACCGTGGCGGTGCGGCCGGCGCGCCCCGTCGTTACGGGCACGATCTCGTCCGCGAACGTACCGCGTTCTATTGCGGATTTGGCGCGCATCTGCGAGTCGTAGGCAAAGCGATCCTGTTCCTGGCGTCCGATGGAATATTGCCGCGCAACGTTCTCCGCCGTTTCACCCAGCGATATCGGCGGATATAGCTCTTTCATGCGCGGATTCACCATGCGCCAACCCAGCGTCGTGTCGAAGAGTTCGGGCGCGCGGTCGTATGCGCGTTCGGCTTTGAGTTGCACGAACGGCGCACGGCTCATCGACTCGACGCCGCCGGCGATCATCATCTCGCCATCTCCCCATGCGATCGCTTGCGCAGCTGAAATGATCGCCTGCAAGCTGCTGCCGCACAGACGGTTGAGCGTCACTCCGGGAACTTCGACCGGTAAACCGGCCAAAAGCGCGGCCATGCGCGCAACGTTGCGGTTGTCTTCGCCGCTTTGATTGGCCGCACCAAAAAATACGTCGTCGATAGCTGCCGGATCGATTCCGGTTCGCTGGACCAGCGCGCTGATAACGCCCGCGGCGAGATCGTCGGGACGCACACCGGCGAGCGCGCCTCCGTAGCGGCCTATCGGGGTGCGAACGGCGTCTACGACAACAACTTCACGCGGACGGTTCAACTGCTGATTTCCTCATCTTGCGAATCTTCGACATCAAGAACCCATAACGCACGGTGCGGCGCAAAAGCTGCACCCTCGGCGCGTGCGAGCTGCTGCAGAATGCGCCCGATGCGCGCCCCGCCTATCTCGCGTCCCCACGAAATCGGCCCCCAAGGGTAGTTGGTGCCCAGGCGCATCGCCAAGTCGACGTCGTCCGGCGAGGCGATGCCTTCTTCAACCGCACACACGGCTTCGTTGACGATCGAACCAACCGTGCGCCCCAAGAACAAACCGGCATGATCGGCTACCAGCGCCACGTCGCAGCCGATGCTGCCGAATATTTCTTGCGCCAGTTCAAGCATGTCGTCCGGCGTGCTGTCCGAATCGACGATCTCAACCACGCGCTGATGCTCCAGCGAAGAAAGAATACCGTAACCGGCGAGCCGTTCGGGATGGCGCAATCGCGATGCCATCGCCTCGATGCCGTTCACATACGCATCTGCGAAAATGACGGTTTCGGGCGGCAACGCGCGATCCAATACCTCGATGACGTGCGCACGATCCGATGCACCGCTGCCGGCGTCGAACACGATTGTCGTGCGCAGGTCGATCGAATCCACGTCGTCTTCGTTTTCCAAGCGTTCTACATGCGCGAATGCGGCGCCAAGGCGGTCGAAAAGGTTTTCTGCCGCACCGCCCCAGCCGACGATAACGATTCGCTCGTCAGCGTTTTTCTCTGTTGCCGGCGTTGCGGCGTTGTCCGCACGCTGCGGCGGACCGGGTGGATACGAATAAAAACCGCGGCCGCTTTTGCGGCCCAGTTGATTTTGCGCCACCAGCGCACGTTGCAGATCCAACGGCTCTAAACGATCTACGCCCGTGCGCTCGTAGATGGACTCCGAGGTCGCCAAATTTACATCGATGCCGATGAGATCCATAAGCTCAAACGGTCCCATCCGAAAGCCCGCACCGCGCGCGAGACGATCGAGATCTTCAATCGGTGCAACTCCGGCTTCGTAAGCGCGCATTGCTTGCAGATAGTACGGGCGCGCAACACGGTTGACGATGAATCCGGGCGTATCCGCCGCCGTTACAGCGGTTTTTTCGATTCGTTCCACAAATGCGCGCGCTTCGGCGAGCGCATCATCGGACGTTTCGCCGGTGTGGATGATCTCCACGAGCTTCATCGCAAGCGGCGGATTAAAGAAATGCAAACCGATGATCCGCTCGGGGTGCGTGATGCCTTCGGCGATTTCGGCCACGGACAGCGAGGACGTGTTCGTGGCCAGCAATGCTTGCGGTGGAAGCGCATTCGCAAGCTGCGCAAACACCGCGCGCTTGAGCTCGAGCCGCTCCGGAACCGCCTCTATTCCAAGTAACGCATCGATTTGGCCGGGAAGCCGTTCGCTTATGGCTATCCGGCTGGGCGCGTCCGAATTCAAACGCGCCGCATCCTTTGCGATGCGGTCGCCAGCACGCGCCTGCGCGTTGGCGTCCGGCTCTATGAGATCTACGTCATATCCCGCGTGCGCCGCGACTAGCGCAATTCCCGCGCCCATCGTACCGCCGCCGACGACAATCACTCGATTCACTGCGCCCGAACATTCGCGCGCCACCGCAGGGGACCCGCCCGCGTACAATTGAAGTGGCGGCGATGCCTAAGCCCCCATGGCGAGTCCTTGCCTCCTCATACATCGTGGACAACCGTTTTCTACGCCTGCGAAGCGACACGGTCGAACTCGCCGACGGCTCGGTCATCAACGATTACTACGTACGCGAAAGCCGCGGCTTCGTCGTCATCTTTGCGCTGACGCAGGAGCAGCACGTCCTGCTGGTCCGTCAATACAAGCATGGAATCGCGCAAGAACTGCTGGAGCTGCCCGCGGGCGCCATCGACCCCGGGGAAAGCCCGCAAGACGCGGCGTCCCGGGAACTTGAAGAAGAAACCGGCTATACGGCGCAAGGCATGCAGCATATCCGCTCGTTCATCGTCGATCCGACCAATGCCGACACGGTCGCTCACCTGTTCTTCGCACCGGCCGTGACAAAAACGGGACGGCAGCATCTTGATCCTACCGAAAACATCCGAGTCCAAACGGCGGACCTGGATGGCCTGCATACGATGCTCGTGGACGGAACAATTGATTCAATGCCGCACGTCGCGGCGACGTACTTCATGCTCGAGCGGCTTGGCCGCCTCGCGCCGACGTAGCGCGTTACGGTTTTGCTGTGGCGGCTTGTTGCATTGAGTCTGTTGCCAGATGCAACGTCACCATTTGATCGACGCGATTGTACGAATCGCCGGTCTGCGCGCGGGTTTCGGTTTCTTCCGTAACGCTAACCGGCATATTCAGGCGTAAGTTGTAGGTGACGTGCCCGGTCGTTGAAGCATCATATCCCTGCGGTCCAGTGACCTTGAGATCGCGGCTGAGGACGATCGTCGCCATCCCGTTACTTTGGTTGCTCAACGTGTAATCGTTGGTCTCCGAGGTATCGGCCGAGGTCGTGGAGAGCTGCCAGTGATGGTGCGCATCCATGAGCGCGGGATTCACGAAATCTTTACCGAGTAACCGCAGCAGGGTGTACTCTTCCTCGTTGATTTTTTTGCCGGTCTCGCAGACGATCTGACCGGTGCCGTACGTCACGCACGTTGCGGGATCGGCGCTGCGCGAACCGCGTGCCTGCTCGGAGATCGTTACGACGAGCCCGGAATCCGGTTGAACCGCCAGGACGTCGACGGTGAGCTGTCCGCGGTCGCCCGTTCCACCCCCGCTGCTGGTGGTCGTGCCCGCATACCCTTGCTGGCTGAGCTGTCCGCTGATGTTCACGCTCATGTCATACACCATGTGCCGCATGGGTTTGGAGGTGTCCGCCTGGACGGCGGTCGTTGCGGCCGATGCAAAAAGGGCCGCCAGAATGTAAAAGCGAGCGGTTCTCATGTATCCTCAATTCGCCAGGAGCGTGGGGCGAAACCCGCATGGCGTTCTCGCGGTATAGGATGTGGCAGTAGCCCACTCAAGGAGCCCCGGACCATGATGAATATCTATCTCCGCCTGTTCGTGATCGCCGTCGTCGTGCTGGTCGCCCTGGCGATCCTGCACGTGATTATCCCGCTGATTCTCACTGCCGCCATCGCGGCCGCGGTGGTCATGGGCGTGCTCTTCCTTATAAACCTCTTTCGGCGCAAGTGTGCCCAGCCGCCGGCGCCCTATCAGCACTAGGACCCGGCACGCAGGAACTCGTCCAGGAGCCGGGTCAGCGTACCCGGCTCTTCCATCATGGGGACGTGGCCGCTTGCCTCCAGGCGGTGTAGACGGGCGTTCGGGAAGGCGCGCGCCATCGACTCCGACTCCTGCGCCGGCACCACGTCGTGTGCGCCGGCAAGGATCAGGACCGGCATCAGCAGCTCCTCGGCGATGTCGTTTGAATCGACTCGCTGCGCCATCCCGCGCAGCATAGCTGCCGCTCCGCGGGCGTCATTTCGGCGCGCAATTTCACGCGCGCGATCGATCACCGCAGGCGCGCGGGAAACCGTCGAAGCTGCAAAAAGACGCGGAAAATACGCATCTATCACGACATCAATGCCTTCGCGTTCGGCGCGTTCGGCGAGCTCTTCACGGCTTTGCGCGGCTTGCAATGTATCACCTTGGAGACGGCTGCATACAAGCGTGAGACGCTCGACGCGTTCGGTGTACATGCGGCAAAACGCCATGCCGGCGTAGCCGCCCAACGAGTGTCCCACAATGGATGCGCGCTCGACACCAATCGCGTCGAGCACCGCCGCAATGTCACCGGCGAGCGTTTCCATCAGATAGGGCCCCTGCGGAACATTCGATCGTCCCATGCCGCGCAGATCCGGGCGGATCACCAGAGCGTCGCGTGCGAGCTCACGGGCTTGATCGTCCCAAATATCACGTGTGAACGGGAAGCCGTGGATCAAGACGATCGCATCGCCTTTGCCCGCGATTTCCACATCGATCACGGCATCATCTACGGTTACGTGCATGTCCCTCGAATCGCTAAGCATTGGTAAAATTTGCGTTGCAGCCGCATATTGTGTATAACATAGTCAACAACCCTGGTTGCAATCGCAGCTAGAGAAAGGATGACGTAGCTAGTAATGGCAGTCAAACGAAGCAGAAAAACCGCTGCAAAACGCAGCACGGCCAAGAAGTCCACTTCGCGCAAGCGCACGGGACGCAAGGCCACAACGTCACGCCGCAAGGGCACGCGCAAAGCAGCGGGCCGTAAGAAGACCGGCGGACGCAAGAAGAGCAGCGGACGCAAGAAGAGCAGCGGACGCAAGAAGACCGGCGGACGCAAGAAGGCCGGTGGCCGTAAAAAGGCTGGTGGCCGAAAGAAAAGCTCACGCAAGACGTCGGCCCGTAAGACCACTCGTAAAGCGACCACGAGACGCCGTAAGACAAGCCGCCGGAAAAAGGCTGCAGCAGCAGCCTAAGAATTCCGGCCTTTTTATTGAGCGCGTCATTACGGCGCGCTTTTTTTTATACGGTGCGCAGAACAGGCCGCGACACGTACACCCACAGCGCGAACGCCGCCGTTACGCCTCCAACGATCAGGAACGCTCGATGCAGCCCCAATATCGAACCGATCGCCCCGACGACCAGCGCACCGCCCGGAACCAGTCCGAGCGCGACCATCGAGTACACCGAAATGGCGCGTCCCCGCACGTCGTCCGGGGACAACGTTTGAATGAGCGTGTTGGAAGCGCCAAGGAAGGTCATCGTCGCGGTTCCGATGATGAACAGCACCGGCAGCGTCAACCAAAGGTTCCAAATCAGACCCAAGCCCGCAACGCCCAGGGACATGACGATCGCGGAGAACGACCAAATGATCCCGCGCTGTTCGCGGGATCCAAGGTACGCCGTAAGCAATGCCCCGGCAAACCCGCCCACGCCGGTTGCTGCAATCGCAATGCCCAAACCCTTCGCATTCGCGTGCAGCGTATTCACGACGAAGGCCGGGAGCAGCGTACTGTACGGGCGCACCAGCACGGCGGTTGCGATAAATACCGTAATAACCCAAGCGAGAATGCGGTGCGTATACAGGAAACGCAAGCCGTAAGCGATTGAGGGTAGAAACGGCTCGCGCGCCGACGTGCTTGGAGGTGCGGGTTCCATGAACAGCAGCGCAACGACCACAGCTAGAGTCGCAACGGCGTTAACATAGAAGGATCCCGCGATTCCGATTGAGGCGATCAGAATGCCCGCCACGGCAGGCCCCACGACCGCCGGCGAATTGAACGCGACGGAGTTCAAGCCGATGGCATTGCCGATGTATTGGCGGGGTACCATCAGTGGGACCCAGCTCTGACGCGCGGGTGCATCAAACGACATCGCAGCCGCGGTAGCCGCGTTGATGAGAATCAAACCGACGATATTCATCAATCCAAGCGTCGTCAAGACGGCAAGAAGCAACGCGAGCATCGCCATGACGCTATTCGTCCAAAAGAGAATGCGCCGCCGCGGCCATGTATCCGCCACGAGACCCGCAATCGGCGAGAGCAACAACACCGGCACTGCTCGCGCCAGTCCTTGGAAACCCAAGTACAGCGAAGCCGTGTGCGCGCTTCCGGCGAGCTTGGCTATAAAATATCCCGTTGCGGTCAGTTGCATCCACGAACCAAGATTCGAGATCAGCAAGCCGGTCCAAAGCAAGCGAAAATCCTTGAATTGCAATGAGGCGAACAGCGATATTCGCCGTGGGGGAAAGCTGCGCTCCATCGCTAGTCGTGCACGGCTGCGGCGATGAGGCCGGCGGTCGCTTGCAGACCAAAAGCCGACGTGTTTAGGCTCATATCGTAATTTTGCGCGCCGCCCCATTGCACGCCGTAATAAACGCGCATGTACTGTTCGCGTGCACGATCGATGCGATCGATCTCCACGAGCGCGGAGCGTTCGTCGACGTGGTGTTCTTCCACGAGCCGCCGCATTCGCCAGTCTCGCGGCGCGTGCATGAAGACGCGCAAAACCTCGTCGCGCCCGCCCAGGATGGCGTTCGCACCTCGCCCGACGATAATGACGCGTCCGGTCGCCGCATATTCGCGCACCGCTTCCTGTATTTCGCGCAGACAGTCTTCGTCGAATGTTGAGCCCGCCGTTTGAGCGATTTCCGGCGTACCGGATTCGAGCGCGCGTAACATTCGCTCGCTCATCGACTTGCCGAGATCTTCGGCCGACTCGACGGCCTGCGGTGAGGTATGAAGACGCCGCGCCACGACGACCGGCAGCTGCTCGT
>DASRSF010000068.1:0-3071 GCA_035656615.1 Vulcanimicrobiaceae bacterium
CAAAACGCGTCGGCTCGATGCGGCGCAGCGAGCACTACGGCTCTATGAGGCCGTTGGCGAGGAAATAAAGACCGGCGATGCGTTGCGGGAACTCGGTGATACACTGCGACAACTCAATCGCGCGCAAGAAGCACTCGAACCACTGGGTAGAGCGCTCGATTTGGCGCGCCGTCACGGTGACCGTTATCGGACCGCAGCTACTCTTAGCCGGCTAGCGCTTCCGCAATATTACCTCGGCGACATTGAAACAGCTCGCGCAACCGCCGAAGAGGCGCGTCGAATCCTATTGTCGTTGGGTAGGGAGCGAGATGTGCTCGTATTGACGCTAAACCTCGCAGAACTTGAGGGAAGCGACGGAAATTTTGAACGCGCCATTGACCTTGCGCAGCAGGCACTTTCTCAAACGAGCGCTACCACGTTCGCAGCTGAAAGATCTACGCTGCTCGCGAATCTCAGCGGCTATTTTTTAACCCTCGGGCAAATCGATGACGCGATTTTGTTTACGCGCGAAGCGATCGTCGCATCACGCGAGCGGCAAGAAACGATCCTTTTGGCGATCTCGTTACAACGAGCGGCGCTCATTGGATTCAGCCGTGGCCAAGCTTCTGAGGCAGCACGGTTGCTTGGCTATGTTGATGGCATCTTCGAGGTAAAAGGCTCGGTGCGCGAACCCCTAGAGCAACGAGAATACGAACGGCTTACTGCTGCCTTACGCGAACGGCTCGGTGATGACGAGGAAACACTGCTGACCGCATCCGGACGAAGCCTAAGCGAAAACGAGGCACTTGTGCTTGCCTCATCCCTGCTGGACGTGGCTTCAAACTAAAAACACGCTCGAGCACAGTATCGGCACGGCGATGTCGGGATTAGTAACAAAGATTCCATGTATTCCGCCCGGCTGCGCCCTTGACCGATACTACGATTTCGTACTATTCGCCTGAAGATACAAGGCGACCGCATGCGTCGCCCGCTCAAGATGCGGAATCAGGCGTAGGCGCTGATCGTTTTGCTCGTTGCCGTTTCTTGCCATCAAAGAAACCTTTTTGCCTACTGCGGCACGGACCTACGCCCGAGCGACATGTCACCTACTGGTTGCATGTTCTGTGCGCGAATGGTACAATGGGCAAAGCCGTGACAAGAGACTCCGCTGTTTGGTATGCGCTTGCCGATCCGACGCGCAGACGGCTGTTGGATTTGCTTCGAACAAAACCCCAGACGACGGGCGCGTTGTGCGCGCGATTTGCGCTCTCACGCACGGCGGTAATGAAGCACTTGGACGTTCTCGAGGCGGCGCGCCTCATCAACGTGCGCCGGGTCGGCCGCGAGCGCTGGAACTACATCAACGCAGCGCCGCTTCGCTCGATTTATGAACGTTGGCTTACGCCCTTTCAGCAACTATGGGCAACGTCATTGGCCAGATTAGGCACTATTGTCGAAGGAGATCAAATGTCTACTGCGCCCGCCAATAGCACGCTTTCGCATGACGAGATCTTGCAAACCATCATGCTCTCGGCGCCGCCGGCGCGCGTCTTCAGCGCGCTTACCGGCAATGTGGCGCGCTGGTGGTCGCACGTCACGTACGAAGCCAACGGCGTGCCGAATCTGAAGATTGAACCCAAAGCGGGCGGACGATTTATCGAGGTCGCAGGAGAGCGTGAACGCCTCTACGGCATCGTGACGAGAATTGAACCGCCCTCGCTGCTGTGCATCGAGGGAAACATGGCAATGGGCGGATGTATCTTTGGTGCTATTAGGTTCAAAATCAGTGCAGCAGAGAACGGTTCGCAACTGGCGCTTTCGCATACAGTCATGGGGGTATACGACAAGGCGACCATCGAGATGTACCGGCGCGGGTGGGCATCGCTGCTCAACCAGGGGCTTAAGGGGTACGTCGAAAACGGCACGGAGGCGTGGGGAGCGGCGTGAACGGCGATAAAATCTTTGCCGTCATTTACGGTCGCGGCAGAAAATGGAATGCGGACATACCCTTCCACGAGCAAGCCGGCGTGCATCGGCACCGCGATTTTTTGGCCGATCAACACGAAGCCGGCCGGCTGATCATCGGGGGGCCGTTTCTCGACGATACGGGCGGGCTGGCCATTTATCGCGCGGCTTCCCGCGAGGATCTGGACTGCGTGCTTGCAGCCGACGCGACCGTCACAGAAGAACTGTTGACATACGAAGTACACCCGTACATCGCCGCCTTTAAAGGGCTATAGTTCGCGTTTTCCAATCTTCCGACCAAGATGAAGTTCGCCGCCGCCAAGCCCACCGGGACGGTAACGTTCTTGTTTTCGGACATCGAAGGCAGCACCACGCACTGGGAACGTGGGCGTAGCGCCATGGCTGCAGCGGTCGCGCGCCACGATCTTTTGCTGCGTGCGGCGATCGAGCATCATGGCGGCTACGTGTTCAAAACCATCGGCGATGCCTTTTGCGCCGCTTTTGCTACCGCGCCCCAGGCAATTGGCGCAGCACTTGACGCCCAGCGCGCATTGTTCGCGCAAGATTTTTCGGCGGTTGATGGATTGCGCGTGCGCATGGCTTTGCACACTGGTCACGCCGACGAACGCGACGACGATTACTTCGGTCCGCCGGTAAATCGGGTGGCTCGATTGCTGAGCATCGGTCATGGAGGCCAAATTGTCGTGTCCGGTGCAACCAGCGATCTGCTGCAGGGCGACATGCCGGCTGAAAGCAGCTTGCGTGATCTTGGCGCATACCGGTTAAAAGATCTTGCTCGGCCCGAACAAGTCTACCAACTCATCGTACCCGATCTACCGGAAGCCTTTCCACCGCTGCGATCGCTGGACGTGCTGCCCAATAATCTTCCGCGGCAACTCACCTCGTTCATCGGCCGCGATGACGTACTCGCCGAAGTAAAAACGCTCATTGAAACCTCGCCGCTCGTAACGTTGGTGGGGACTGGGGGCGCCGGGAAAACGCGATGCGCCGTACAGGCCGGAGCGGAGTTGCTCGATCGCCTCGCAGACGGCGTTTGGTTCGTGGAACTAGCGCCCATTTCGGATCCGGCTCTCGTTATAACGGTCATCGCCGAAGCGCTGAACGTG
>DASRSF010000069.1:0-2716 GCA_035656615.1 Vulcanimicrobiaceae bacterium
TTGGTCCAATCCGAGTAGAACGTGTACCCATAGACGCGTGCGAACGACCGGCTGTTGAACGGGTGCGTCCACTGCAGCTTTACCACGCCGGTGTCGTTGTGCATTGCGTCTTGCAAATCGAACGGCAGCGGAGCAAATGCCGTGCGGTTCGTCGGCGAATGCGGCTGCAGATAAATTTGTGGCGAAAGCGCCGTATTGTTGGGCGCGATATTCGTACCAAATGGCAGATTGTACACGATTGCATCGGCATACGTAAGGTAATTCGGGCCACCGGCTGCTGCGCAACCGGGACCGGTCATCGATGGACCGCAGTAGGGAACGCCGGTAGCAGCCGCGGTCAAAGCGCTGATACCGGAGTCGTTTAACGATGAATACACGTGCGTGTCGAGCGCCGAGGCGCTGAGCAGCAGCTGTACATCGTCACGCTGCCCGTCGTGACGCGGCACACCAAAGTGAAAGTTTGCGACGGCCTCGCGATCGGCGATCGACGACGTACCCCCGTACAGGCCGGAAAAGGGTTGCAGACAGAAAGGCGCGAGCGTATTTGGCGATTCACCGGTGAGCGGATCGCAGATCGATTCGATCCCGAACCCGGACGGCGTCGATCGCAGGTAGCCGTAATCCGCATACGGCTGCCCCGGCGCCATCAGTGCAGCGCCGTTGCTTTGATCGATGTAGCGAAACGCTTGATTGTAGCCGCTTAAGCCGGCGTAGTAGCTGAAGTTGCGATTGGGTGATGCCCCGCCGGCTTCTGCGCGCGCGGAATGGTAGAACGCTTGCGCTCCCAGCGCTCCGGAAAGCAATCCGTATCCGGGATAGGTGCCGGTTTTTATGACTTGATTGATAAACCCCGAGACGCCCGCCGACGAAATGCCGGACGGCCCGCCGCCCGTGTACACCTGAAGTTCTTGCAGTCCTAGGTTCGACGCGGTCGAGGCGGTGTAATTATCGAACGAACGGTTAACGGGGATCCCGTCGTACTCAAAACCGGTGTACCACGGATAATTGCCGTGAACGATAACGGCCTGATTCCACCCGCTTCCGCCGGTGCCCACAACCAGGCCCGGCACGGACGCAATTGCGGAATACGCGGAATCCAAATTGCCGCCGCCCCCGAGCACCGACGTCTTCTGAATCTGTCCCGCGTCGACGTTGTAAATGTTCCCGCCGACGCCCGATTTTACTAAGTTTGAAGCCGATTGCGAACGAACGGAAGCGATCGTTCGTAGAAGGTGCGGCATTGTGACCGCGACCGTTTGCACCTGATCCGCGAACACCGTAACGCCCGCAAGCGAACTTTCTTGATAGCCGTCTTTTATGGCGCCCAGCGAATACGTATCGGGCGCAAGAGACAGGAATGCGAAATGGCCCGAGGCATCCGTCGATGTTGAGGTAACCTCGGAGGGTGAGCTCATCGTCACCCGTGCATTAACAACGGGATTCCCATCCGTGTCGCGCACGTAGCCGCTGATTCCGCCGGTCGTACCTGCCAGTGCCCAAGTTTCCTGGCTTACGAACGCGGCGCACATCGTTGCGACGAGTATGCAGCGCCGGAGGGATAACCACTTATTCATGGACCCTCTCTTTGCTCACAGTTGAGTAAAGCGCCGAAATACACGGCGCAACCTCATCCTAGGCGCGTGCGCGCGTCACGTATTGAATTGTTATTTACGGGGAATGTTAGACGCCGGTGCGGGCCGGTCGACCACGATTAGGGTTGGCTTTTGCGTAAAGTTCGGCCGCGGCGATAGCTTCCGGGCTTAGATATGGGTAGTCTTCAATAAGGTCGACGACGGTGTCACCGGCCTTGCGACGCGCGACTATCGCGCGGACCGGTAAGCGCGTGCCCTTAATGACCGGCACCCCGCCCATAACACGTGGGTTGGTTTCAATGAACTCACCTCTGATAGCGCTAGATGGCTTGTACCGCACGTCACGGACGCTGGGCGGCGGCAGGCGGCTGGCTTGCGGCAGAAGTTCGTCAGTTCTCCGTCAGAACGCGCACAGATACTGACAGCATGAAGATACACGCCGTTTTCGCCCTGCTCGGTGCCGTGCTTTGCCTTTATGCGTGCTCCGGGGGCCCGGAAACAGGCGGTGCCCCTCCGACCGGGCTGCGCGCGCCCACGGCGCTTCTTCATCTAATGGTTACCATCCCAAATCCAAGCGCGGTTTCGACCAAGTCGGTCGCTGTTTCAACCGGCACCAACATGCTCGGCGTTTTCGACACGACGGCCCAGTCGAACGGGTGCGTAACGCTGAACGGCGCAACGGTCTGTACGTTTCTCTTGCACGTTCCTATGGGACGTCTGGTGCTGCGTATTACGGGTTTTGACCAAACCGCCGGCAGTGGACGAACGATGTGCACGGGAAACCTCATGGTGGGCACGATACCGATGAGCCCCGGTACAATTCGGGTCATCTTAGGCGGCGTCGTAAATGGAATTTCGATTGACATCCCTGACGCCGGACCGGCCGGCACGGCGGAAAACGTTCCGGTCGTCGTTATGGCGAAGGACGCCGAGGGCAATGTTATCCTTGGACCGGAACGTTACTCAACGCCTATTACCGTAACGGACGATGACAAAACAGGCTCTACGGCGCTCTCACTGAACAACGCTGCGCCCACATCAGTCGTGCACGTTGCAAGCGCGTCGGACGCCGTAGATCTTATTTATAACGGTGGCGACGTCACCGCGGCAACCATTGACGCAAA
>DASRSF010000070.1:0-6262 GCA_035656615.1 Vulcanimicrobiaceae bacterium
GGCGCACAAGATCACCGGGCCATATAGCCGCGATTACGATTTTGTTTCCGGATACGGAGATGTGAACGACTGGCTGGCGCAGGCCGGATGGCTTGGCGACGGCTATACCGCACCGCTCAAAAATTTGCAGGATGTGTTTCTTCTCGATAACGCGCGGCCCGGCGGTTATCGTGTACCCGCGCAGATGACGCGCACGGCTTTCAGCGGCGAACGCGACGTCATCTCGAGCTGGGACCCGGTGCCCACGCACATTCGCTGGAATTGGGTGGACGGACATATTTCCACCGGCTGCGCAACCGGCTCGTACGGCCCGCAGGACAAGATGTTCAATATCACGTTCGCGGGAGCACCGTCATACCCGCAGATGAGCATCGTCGCGGACGCGTATCAAGCGCCGTACGGCTTAGGAACTCAATTTACGAAATCCGAGCACTTGTCTCCTCAAATGGCGTGCTCCGGACGGCGCGGAACCGTCGTCGCGACGTTAAATCTCGATCCCTCGGTATTGCCGGCGGACGCGCAAGGACTCACGACCAACATCTTGTTCCCGTTGGCCGCAACGGTGCGTGTAAACGGTTCTACCGTAGCACTCTCGCCGCAATCACCGGTGGCTTTGAATCAGGGCGATACCATCAGCGTCCAAACGCCGCAAGCCGGCGTTGCTTTGCGGATCCTGAGCGTTGATGCCGTGGATGGACGCGCGCCGGACATTGCACTGGTAACGGATGCGGCGGGCGCTTCACGCGGTGTCGCTTGGTTGCGCCTGACCCACTTGCCCGGCGGTACGCGAACCGCGCAGCGCAATCTGCACATCGCGTTCCTCTTCGAAGCGAGCGGATCCCCGGATCTCGCGCGGCAAACCTCCGACGTGCGGAGCGCGCGCATTGAGAGCGGCATTCGTGACGGCGTCTGGCGCGTTCGCGCGCAGACCTCGAACGGTGTCTTCGAAGTTGCGCGATCAGCCGTAAACCGGGGCGTTATTCTCGCGCAAAGCTATGACGACGTGCCGGCCGCGCATGTACCCTTGCGCGTGCACGCCATTCACTAAAGTTTGCAGTACTTCGGAGGACGATGATAGGCCAGGTGCTGGCTCGGCTGCATGCCGGCGATTTGCGATCGTGATAGTGAGGTGCGCCGAATCGATCCGGTAGTGGAACCCGGAATGTTAAACGCATAGATTCGGCCCGACTCATCCGCATCGAACAGCCCGCTGGGCGCGACGACCGGTGAGGCATAATGATATCCGACGGTGGGATATTGCCAAAGGGTCTGTCCCGTTCCGGGATCCAATGCAGCGATGCTTTGATCGATCGCGGCGAAGGCCACATCGTTCGTAACGGCGGCGTAGCCTAAGTCGGCATAGTTCATCGACCGTTTCCATTTCACGCTGCCTCCCAGCGTTAAACCGTACAGCGTGCCGCCGGGGATGCCCGTATAGGTGTCAGGATCGTGCACATACCCGCCGCCGACGATGAGGGTTTGGCCCGCTATGGTGGGCGTCGAAAAGCCGCCCGCGCCAATTGGCGCGCCAAGATAACGCGACCACAACAGACCGCCGCTTTGTAAGCTCAGGGCGTACAATGTGCCGTTTTTGCCGATCCCGTACGCGGCGCCGTTCGCTGCAAGCACCGTGCCGCCCACATCCAGGTCTTCCAATGGAGGAGCCGTTTGGTACGCCCAATTCGTTGTCAACGCCGCAGACATCGAGACAATGGCGTTGGCTTGATTCGTCGATCGCACGCACGTGTTACCGGAGCCGAAAAAGATCGACGTCCCGTAATACGTCAGACTCGACCAAATGCCGCCGCCGTCGCCCAGGGCCTTTGGATCCGTGCTCCACGACATGCCGCGCGAACCCGTTTTTTCATCGAACGTGTACACGCCGCCGGTTCGGCAAAACCCGTCATCGCCCAACGTCACGGGCACGTAGAGCGTACCGCCCACCGCGACGGGAGAACCGTGCACACCCCCGGGAAGGGGTTGCGACCACAGCTGATTGCCCGTCATGGGATCGAGTGCGGTAATGGAGTAATTCGTATCATTGGCGTCGGTTTGCATCGAACCCACAAAAAGGGTGCCGTCATATAATGCCGGCGTCATTTTCGTTTCATTGGAATCATCGAGTTGCTTTGACCACTTCAGCGTACCGCTCGCGGCATCCAAGGCGAGGACCTTGCCGTTCATGTCGACGGCGTACACTACGCCGTTTACGACGATAGGGCTGGCTTCGAACGCTGCAGTGCTGTGATAGACCCACAATAATTGCAGATTCGACAGCGTGCTTTTTTGAATTGCGGTGGGCTGAAGTTCCGTGCTTGTACGCTGCTCGTCGTGCGCGTATGTCGTCCAGTCATCGCCGCCGGCCAACGTTCCGGGCGGCACCGTCGGCGTCGTCGCGGGTACTGGCGGGAGAAGCCCGCTATTGCCGCTTTTGGAGGCCCCGCCTCCGCCACCCCCGCATGCCGCAACGCAAACGCACAGGAATAGCAAGGCTTGTTTTAGCAACGCGTGCCGATTCACGGGCGTATTGTTTCCCCGGTATGCGACGCGGCCCTTTTAACGGCAGGCGCGGCTGCAAGGCTGCAGGAACCACGCCGCCGTGCCGGCCACACCGTACCGCTTGAACGGCGAGCGTGCCTCCACGCTCATCGCTTGTATTTGCGCGGCAGTGTATTGTTTGTGTTTTGTGCACGGAGTGCCGGTTCTGCGGCACGATTGGCCTTCGCCGTACGCGTCCGTCGGTGCCGTCATTGCGGCGCTTTCTGGTTGGGATCCCATCGGCATCGGGAGCCCGAGCGGCTATCCTTCGTCATTTATAGCCGCACCGATCGCGTACGCGTTGATGAACCTTCTGGGGGTTTTTGCCGGTACGCTCGTATGGCAATTTGCCATCGCGATAATCATCGCGCTCGGTGCACGCGCCTGCACGGGTGCGTTCACGCAATCAACCGTTGCGCAGTGCGCTGCCGTCATTTTCGCTCTGTTCAATCCTTGGGTTTACAATGAGCTCGTGGCCGGGCACGCATTTATGTTGCTCGCCTATGGCGGTACGCTTTGGCTTATTCGTGAAGCCGTCCGGCCAAAAGGCGAGGCCGCGTTACTTCTCTGCGGTCTGGCGATTGTTCCGCAGATTCAATTCTTCGTGCTGGATTGGCCGGTATTTGCCTACATTGCGATTCGGGATCGCCGCTATATATCGGGCCCGGCTTGGCTGCTGCTCTCCATTCCGATCGTCACCGGCGTGGTTGCAACCCATTCCGCACTGGCCCAAACTCCGCTTACGCTGGGGTGGGAACACATACAGTCGATTCGGCCGGGCAGCGCCGTGTTGCTTTTAGGCTACTTTGCCAAATACGAACGGTTCGAAGGCCTCGCGCGCGCGGGCCTGATTCTCGTGGCGCTGTGCGCGGCGGCCGGTGCGGCAAGCATCTTCGTACGCGAGCGCCGTCTGATGCTCATTCCGCTCGCTGCACTGCTTACGCTTGCCGTTGCCTGCGGTTTCGAAGGGCCTTGGCGGGCGATATTGGGTTGGGCGTTTGCGCATATTACGGTGCTGGGGCTGCTGCGCGAGCTCTACGACCTGCTTGGCCTCACGGCCGCGTGCTATCTCGCGCTTTGCGCGTATGCCGCGCGCGTTTCGCGTTACGCCGCGTATGTTTGGTGCATTGGTGCGCTCTCAATGTCAGCAGGATGGTTCGCGCAGCCGCCATGGGTGTATTGGGCTGCTGCAGAACAGGTGCCGCGAACGGCGGTGGCGCAGCCGGCACACACGCGTTTCGCGCTGATGCCCGCGTTCCAGCCGATGCAATGGGCAGGCGTGGGGTCCGGGATAGATCCGGAGTGGTACGTTCGCCCGGGCGCAATTACTCCGGTCAACGAGTTTGTAGCTTCGTACCCGGTCAGCTCTGCGCTTGGAGCATATGTGCTGCATCACGACAGCACGCTTTTACGCGCGCTCAGCGTCGCGGCCGTTTACAGGCAATCGGACATGCGCAGCGATACCCCGGACCTTCGATTTCAATGGGCATTCCAACGCCCGCAGGACGTTGCGGCGTTTTCTACCTCGTCGCCCAAGTCCACCGTTGAACGGTTACCGGCTTTACCCGAAATGACGCTTTCGGCACTCCCGGCAGTCGGCACGCTCGAAACGAATATCGGTGCGGGGAACGTGTTATTCGGCGACGCGGGAGCCGCCGCCTCAGCCGGTGCGAGCGTTCCGATTTCCTGGAAAACGCTTCCACCTGTTCTGCGTGTGATCGCGCCGAACGCCTGGGCGGATGCCGGCCAAGGATGGGTGGATGCGCGACTCGCTTTTGCGCAGCGTCCGGACCTCGCGCAGTCCTACGGCGGCGCGGTCACGCGCAATAGCCGAGCCGTGTTGCCGGTTGCACCCGGCCATGAAGCGCTCGTCTCGATAAGCGGTGAGCTTGCAACGCAAACCGGTACGCCGCTCGTGCGCCGTACGAACGGCTACACGTGGATCGCGATACCTCCCAACACAAACGGCGTACGATGTTCCGGCGTCTGCGTCGTTGCCGCGCAGGGCGATCCGCGGCGCTTACCGCTTAATCCGCCACCGCATAAATACCTTGCTCTGCCGTTTCGAACAGCGACGCCATGGCTCGCATCGGCAACCATCCCGCGCGGGGAAGCCGCTCTTCTGCGCTACAACGTCGCGTACGACTCGCATTGGATTGCACTGTACCGCACGCATGCGCTTGCGCACGTCCGGATCGACGGAATCGTGAACGGCTGGATCGTACCGGCGCGCTCCGCGGAAACCGGTGTTTTGCTGATTGAAACTGGTGCAGCCGCCACGTCGCTTGCGGAAGTGCTGTGTTTTGCGGGCATCGTTGTTTTGCTTGCGCTGGCGTTTTACCGGGACCGGCGTTACCCCTTGACTGCGATACGCCCGGTGTAATCTATCCGGTTGAGCAAAATGTGCTCGCCGCGCTGCGCGAAGTACTCGTCGACGGCCTCGCGAGCTCCCTGCCAATGACCATAATCGTCCACGATCAATACGCCCCCGGCGTTCAGGCGCGGATAGAGATGTTCCAGTTCGTGTTTTGTCGACTCATACCAATCCGTATCCAAGCGCAGGAGCGCGATCGAGTCCGGAATGGTTTGCGGAATCGTCTCTTCGACCTTACCCGCGATAAAGTGCAGCCGGTCCTTCGGATAGCCGGTACCCAAAACGTTTGCGCGCACGTCCCGCAGTGAGGCATAACACCAAACGGAATCCGCATCCCGCTCGCTATTTGCGAGCAGTTCGGCGGCGGACTCTCCACTCACAGCGCGGTCCCGGGACGTGGGCGGCGCCATTCCTTCGAACGTGTCGTACAAAAATATTTCGCGATCTGTATTTCCGGAGTCCAAAAGTGCCAGCAGTGCGGCCATCGTGCTGCCGCCGCGCCACACACCGCATTCCACGAACGCGCCCGGTACGCCAGCCGCAGTTACATATCGCACCGCCTCGCACACGGCGTTGATGCGTTCGACGGACGTCATCGTATATGGCCGCACACGCTCGATGATCCTCCACACATCGGCGCCAATATCTACCGGCCGCAGCGGTACGAGTTCAAATCCTGCACGGCGTACAAGCCGCCGAATCTGTTCGCGCATCGTACCTTAAACCTGCCCAATCGGCGGCTGGGGCGCGCGCCGGGCGATGCGCACGACAACCCATGCCGCCGCGGCGATCAACGCGAGATACCCGCAGAAGGAAAGCCAGCCGAAACCGGGCTGCACTTTCAAAAGAAGCACGGCTCCCAGCGCGAGAGCGATGTCGCACATCCCCACCTCCGATGTGTATGCCGCGCACGCGAACGCAATGCCGATCGCGGTCCAGAGAAAATCGCCTCCCGAGAACGCGATCGTCACAATAGCGAGCAGCACGCTCGTGAGCACCCGCAGCATGGGCACCGGCTTCCACGCCGCAACTTCTTGGCGCATTGCCCAAAGGCGATACAACGTCAAAGCGATGACCGCGCCGGCGCACAGGCAAAAGATGACGTCCAGCGGATAAACTCGAATCGTGCTCGCAAAACACACCAGCGCAAATGCGATCCCGAACGCCGGAGAAGCTTTTCCGAACAGCCATGAATAGCCGTCTGCCAACAACGCCACGGTTCCGGCGGCAATCAGCAACACGACGACGACTGCGAAGGCGTGCATCGGATCGCCCAAAATACCGAAGATGCCCTTATCTTCCGGCCAAAGCAACGACCAGTTGACGAAGTCGCGCGTGCCCGCGACCGCG
>DASRSF010000071.1:0-12544 GCA_035656615.1 Vulcanimicrobiaceae bacterium
ATCGATTGCTGGGCATCGTACGTCGGAATACCGCTAGTCATATCGAGAAGGCGGTGAATCGTCACGTTCTTCCAGGCCGGGTATTGCGGCAGCCATTTGCCTACGGTCTGGTTTATCGAAAGCTTGCCTTCGGCCTCGAGCTGCAAGAGCGCGACCGATGTAAACGCTTTCGTGTTGCTGCCGATTTGATAGATGTTTTGCGGAGTAACGGCCGATCCGCCGCCGTAACTTCTCGTTCCCGCCGTAAGATTGATATTGGAAGGAGCGCCCAGTATCGAAATGCTTAGCGAGAGCGCCGAGATGTGTTCCGGCTTGCCCCTGGCCTTCAAATAATTGTTCAAATCCGACTGCAAGCCCGCGCGCAAAGCAGCATCGCTGGTCGCCGCAGTCGCGGGCACTGCAACCAGTGAGGTCAGCATCAAGGACACTAGAACACGATAGAGCATCACGATCCTCCGCTAGAGCGCGTTCGGCGTATACAGCGTAAAGCCGTTTTTTGCATCGTTGCGTCCCATCTCGTACGCTTGGGTAATGGCGCGCTGGTCGTTGAAGGTCGTCGTATCCACTGGTAACGTCCGCGTCGGGCGTAGAAACGCGATTCCGGTATCGGTAGGATTCCTGCGTGCCAGAACATTTTCCACCGATGCGGATCGCATCGCCGCGTAGAGAATGTAGCGTTGCATCGTATCGTAGGCCGCAAATCCGATGTCAACGGCGTTTCCGTACGCTACCGGCGAGTAAGGCGGCGAGAGCAGGATGACATCGACGTTCCGCGCGACGATTCGCGCGAAACTTAGCGGTGTATTGGCCGTAAGGCCGCCGTCACAGTATTGATTCATACCGTTGCCGTCCGGAGCGGGAAGCTCGATGGGATCGAAGATTACCGGCAGACAAGCGGAAGCGAATATCGCGCGATGCAGCAGATCGTCCGTGGCTTCGCGCACAACCGTACCGCGATTGAGCGTGCGCCCGAACTCCGCGAGAACGGCATTACGTGTTGAAGCGGATACCCCGGGCGGCAAACGATAAAAATACTCCGGGGTTTGGCGCGTAATATTCGTAGCCGCCCACGCAAAGGGCATGAGTGCCGGCCTGGACGGGTCGACGTACCGCTGAATCCAGTGCAGCGCGGGTTCCGTTTGACATAGCCCCTGGACGTGCGAACGAACGCCGAAACCTAAGTGCAGCAGCTGATAGAACCGATCGAGTATTCCGGCGTTGGGTTGTTCAATCTTCGCAAATTCGGGTTTGAGCCGGAAGACGCGCTCCTGCGCTACATTCATCCACAGCTCGCGCATCCGGGTGTATTGACCGGTCGCCAAAAACCAGCCGTTTAAGCAGCCGATGGACGTGCCCGCAACGCCGTTGTACCGCGGCAGACGCGTGCCGTCCGGCGTTTGATTGGCCAGTGTGGCGATGACGCCCGCCTCGTACGCGCCCTTCGCTCCGCCGCCGCTCAGAACAAGTCCGCGCGCCAAAGGTGCACGGCCGGGTATAAAGGCGCCCGCGCCGAGCGTATAAAGGAAACCGCTCCGGTCGATTTTCATCCACCGATTATAGCGTAAACAAATCCGCCTTGTGTTGTAACCGCGCGGCAAAGGTTCGCAGCACGCGGGCCAAATCGATGGCATTGCCGCCGAAGATATCTTGCCACATAGGCAAAGGGGAACGGCCAAGCCGAAGCAGCTCGCGCGCCGCGGGGCCGCAATACGGCAACACGCGCTCCGGCGCACCTGCGGCGCTTACCTCCTCGGCGAACGCATAGGCCAGTAGTTGCGGCATGTGCGAGGTCAACGCAAGCATTGCATCGTGCTCGGCGGCGTCCGTTGCAAACGGATTGCCGCCGAGCGCAGTGATGAACTCGATGGCGCGGCGCTCTACATCGGCGTCCTGCGGCGGCACATATAACCATGGCTTCGTCTCGAAAAGCCCGCCGTCCGCGGCAGCAGGCCCCGTTCCTTCGTTTCCCGCCATCGGATGCGAGCCAACGAAATTCGGCAGGCCTTGCGCTGCGAGGACGATAGGGCCCTTCACGGAGGCCACGTCAATGATCAAGCGCGCGTGCGGCGGTGCCGTTCTATCGATTGAAGCAAGATACTCGCAAGCGGCTCGCACGGGCAGGGCGACGACGATAACCCCGCACTGCATCTGAATGTGCTCGATAGTGGTGATGGTATCGATCGCGCCTCGTTCAGCGGCTTGCCGAGCGTGAACATCCTGGATGTCGTGCCCGAAGACACGGTACCCTTGGGCACGTGCGCGCAGGCCGATCGAGCTTCCGATAAGCCCTGTGCCGATGATCCCGGCGATCTCCACGTTCACCTGGCCACGCCGCCGCTCAGATCGGGACGAAGAACGCGCGCCCCCTCCAAGTACACATGTTGAATGCGGCTTTGTTCCAGCATCGTATTGACATGCATCAAAACGCGCACGACGAACGGAAGTGCGCCGGGCACGTCGATTTCAACGAAGTGCAGCATGGGGACGTGCTGCCAGCCCATCTCCCGGGCGGCAAGTGCCGGAAAGGCAGCGCGCAGATCCGGCGTCAGGCTAAAAAGTACTGAAGCGATATCATGAAGTTCTATCGCGTTCTGCTCGATCATCGCGCAGAGCAGGCGTTTCGTAGCCGCGACGATCGCTTGCGGATCGTCGGCGTCAACGGTTATAGCGCCGCGCACTCCACGCGTTCGCATTGCGCTCATGGAGCGTTTCCTTTGAGCATTTGAAGCGTCCCGAAGAACTCCGGATACGAAATGGCGACGGTTTCCGCGCCTTCAATCACGGTTTCGCCGTGCGCGCAAAGGGCCGCAACGGCGGCGGACATTGCCACGCGATGATCGCCGAAGGCCGAAACGGGCGCTCCGCGTAAGGGCTGCGGCCCGGTTATGGTAAAACCATCCGGCGCCGTCTGCACCGATGCGCCCATCGACTCCACGAGTGACGCCAGTGCCGCGATGCGATCGCTTTCCTTTACGCGAAGTTCCTGAGCTCCGCGAACGCTTGTAACGCCGTCGGCTTGCGTGGCGACGACTGCCAGCAGCGGCAGTTCGTCAATCAAATCGGGAACCTCGCCGGCCTCCACGTTCACGCCGCGCAGCGTACTGCTTTGCACGCGAATGGTTCCCACCGGTTCAGGCTCGTTCCGCACGACGTAGGTTTCAATGTGCGCACCCATGCGCTGCAACACGCGAACGAATCCGGTGCGAGTGGGGTTCAAACATATACCGCGAATCTCGATCTCGCTGCCGGGTACCAGAACTCCGGCCGCAATCCAAAATGCAGCGCTCGATGGATCGCCCGGTACCTCCAGAAACACGCCGCGCAATTGCGCGTCGCCCTCGACGACGATGCGGTCCGCGTCACGCCGGATGGCCGCACCGAAACGCGGCAGCATGCGTTCCGTATGATCGCGTGAGTCCAGCCGCCCGCGCAACGTCGTCGAACCGCCGGCGTTCAGCGCTGCGAGCAGCAATGCGGTCTTTAGTTGCGCGCTTGCGATCGGCAATGAATAGTCGATGCCGTGCAGCCTCGCACCGTCCTGCACGTATACGGGTGCGACGCCGTCGCCGGACAGCGCGATTGTGGCGCCCATCTGCCGCAGCGGTTCGGCGAAACGGCGCATCGGCCGGCGTCCCAGCGACTCGTCGCCGGTCAGCGTCCCGGTTACGCCGAGCGAGGAGAGAACGCTCATCAGCAAGCGCATCGTCGTGCCCGAATTCGCGCAGTCGACGGGAGCATTCGTGCTGCGCCAACCCTGCCCGCCGGTTCCGTGAACGATGACCACGTCGTCGTGCTGTTGCATCTGCACGCCGAACGCGCCCATTGCGCGAATAGTGGCGCGTACGTCGGCACCGCGCGCGATGCCTGAAATGCGGGTCCAGCCGCGCGCCAAACCTCCCAGGAGCAGCGCGCGGTGGCTGATCGATTTGTCGCCCGGCACGCGAACCGTTCCGCGCAGCGGCGAGCTTCGCGCCATCCGCAGCGGCGAGTTCATACGCTCACCGAAGTACCGCCTGCGATTTCCATGCGCTCCAGATCGGATGCAATTTGCGCGAACTCCTCGAACGCCAGGGCCTGCTCCTTGTCACTCTTGGCTTCGGCCGGATTTGGATGGACTTCGACGATTATTCCATGTGCTCCGACGGCTTTTGCGGCGCGGCACAGCGGGCGGATCCAGCGGCTAACGCCCACGCCGTGACTTGGATCGACGATCACCGGTAAGTGCGAACGCTCGCGTAACACCGGGACTGCGGAAAGGTCCAGCGTGTTGCGGGTCGCATTTTCGAACGTGCGGATTCCCCGTTCGCAGAGGATGACGTTGGGATTTCCCTCAGCCAAAACGTACTCCGCCGCGGCGAGCAATTCGTCTAGCGTCGCCGACAGACCGCGCTTGAGCAGTACCGGGTGGCCGGTGCGCCCGACGGCTTTGAGAAGATCGAAGTTCTGCATATTGCGCGCGCCGATTTGGAGCACGTCGATTTGTCTGGCCATACGTTCAACCTGATCGATCGTCATCACTTCGCTGACCGTGGGCATTCCGGTCGCACGTCCCGCTTCGGCAAGCAGATCGACACCTTCCCACCCGAGTCCCTGAAATGCGTACGGGCTGGTTCGCGGTTTGAAGGCGCCGCCGCGCAACATCGCCGCGCCGTAACGCCGGACCGCTTTTGCCGTCTCCATCACCTGTTCGCGCGATTCAACCGAACAGGGGCCCGCGATAATCGTAAAGTGGCCGTCGCCGATTGAAACCTCTGCGATGTTTATCGTGCTGCCCGCGGGACGGGCGGGCCGCGAAACACGAGGCAGTGCGCCCTGCGTTTGCGCGGGTATCGCGGGTGTCCGGCGCACGAGCACGGGATCGCGCGCGAGCGTTGGTGCACTGGCCTGGCGTCCGGACGGCGGTCCGTGATGGGCTTCGTAACTGCCCAGAACGGTCAAGGCAACCGCGCTGCGTTCGATGCCGCGCAGCGCCTGCGCCAGGGGCGCATCACCGGCGTCCCCGTCGACATCCACGTAAAAGACGTGATCGTTGCCGTGCCCGAGCCGCGGCTTGGACTCAACCTTGGACACGTTGATATCGCGGCTGCTGAACTGCGCAAGACACTCCACCAGTCTGCCCGGAGCATCGGCCAAGGTAAAGATGAGCGAGGTGCGGCGCGCACCCCTGTTTCCCTCGCGCCGCACGAGCGGTGAGCGCGGCGGCGCGACGATCAAAAAACGCGAATGCGTGTTGGGATCATCGCAGCAGTTTTGCGCCAGTTGCGAAAGTCCGTAGATGCGTCCCGCAGCTACAGAGGCAAGGGCGGCAATGGCCGCGTTACCGTTGCGCGACACTTCTCGCGCGGCGATACCCGTGTCTTCACACGGAACCGCACGGGCATGCGGCAGCGATGCCAAAAAACGGCTGCATTCGGCGATCGTGAGCGGATGAGCCAACACTTCACGAACATCGCGAAGCTGCGCTCCCGGCGGGCCCAGTAGCCGATGGTCGGTTAGCCAAAGTACCTCGGCAACCGGTGTGAGACCGAACTCGGCAGCGAGATCGTACCCCTCGCGAACGGTTCCCGCGATAGCGTTCTCGATAGGAATCGCAGCCACGTCGGCGCGCTGCGCGGCAACCGCCGCACCGACTTCGCGGTACGTCGAAAGCCCCAGCGTCGCGTATTCGGCGACGCCGCGTTCGCTCAAGAATTGTTGCAAAACCAGTTGTGAGTAGGCGCCGTCCACGCCTTGATATGCTGCGATCACGTTAACTCCGGAAAAGAACAGCCCCCGCGGTCGGCGGGGGCTGTTTGCGTTTATTGAGGGCGAGGTCTCCTCGTTATGCGCAACACGCTCCAAGCCAACCAGGGCGGAGGCCAAAGTAATACGCATACGAATACCAACGCGCGTTCGTCATTGGCGATTATCAAACCATAGCAGCCGCGCGTCTGTCAACCGATATCGGTCAGCGGCCGCACATCGCGCAGTAGAGCGTGCCTGACAAGCGTAAGCCTCCACTGCTAGCTAATTGTGGCTAGCACGTTCGCGCCTTTCGGCGCAGGAGGCTCCCATGCGCTTCTTTATCGGATTGGCCGCCGCTGCCGCTCTTGTCACAACCATCGCCGGCTGCACGAGTCCGGATACGCACATGACGCCGTACGTGGAACGAGCGGCGCGCCACCGTTTGGATAACGGGGGCAGCGTGCCCGGTAAGTCAGCCCCGGTACCGGCGCCCTCACCCACGCCGTAACCGTTCCAAGAATGGAGAGCGGTCCCGCATGTTCGGGCCGCTCTCCCTAGAATACAGCCCGGCATGGTCCGTACAGCGGGTGTAAAACAGCGTTCTACATGGCCGGCCGATATGCGTTCCGCATTCGAAGCTGCCGAATTTGATGCTGCCGCCGACGTCTTCGACGCGCAAAACACGGGAACGCCGCCCATCGAGGCGGTCTTGCTGCGCGCGCGCATTTATCTGAAGAAGAACAATGCGGCCGCAGCGCGCGCATTGCTGGAGTCGCGCAGGGTAAAGGAATCCTCCGGCGCTATTAAAGCCGAGATTGCGATACTGTTGGCTGCCGCATATGCGCGTGCGAACCGCTTCGACGTTGCGGACCTGCAATTCGCGGCTGCCGACGATTTGCTCAGGCGCGTGCGCGATACTCGCCTGGCAGCCGAACTCACCCATCAGCGAGCAATGCGATTCGCGATTGAACGGCGGCTCGAAGACGCGCGCGCTGCCGTAGGGCGGCTGCGGCGATTTACTTCGGGCAAGGCACAGATTGACGCGGCATTCGATGAGTCGTTCATCTATTCAAGCGAAGGACGTTACCGCGATCAGGCTGCGGTACTGCAAACACTTTTGGAGCATACCGATCTCAATTCTGCGGGAGCGCTCGAATCACGCATTCACGCAACACAAACACTGGCGATTCTGTGCCGGGAGCTGTATCTTCCGGATGCCGTCTCGCTGGTAGAGCGCCACCTCGATGCGGGCCCATGGCCCAGCGATTATGACAAACATCGCTTCGAGGCCCTAAAGGCACTGGGCTGGTGTCACGCGCTGCGCGGGGACTACTTCAACGCATTCCGCCGGCTCAAAGCATCGCAACAGGCCTCTTCGCGGCCGGAACTGCAGACGATGGCGCATCTGGACCGCGCCTATTTGGCACGTTGCAGAAACGAGCTGCTTTGGCATCGCCAGGAGTTGGCCGAAGCTGAAGACGTCGCCACACGGGTCGACTGGGCAGCCGCGCAGGGTGAAGAGCGAGTCGCGCTGCTCTTACTTGCCGAACAATTTGCATCGATCGACGCGGGAAAAGCTTCATACTACATCGGCAAGTACGACGAGCTTCCGCCCTTGGCGCGGCCCCTGCAACATTTCACGCACGACGGAAGGCTCGATGCCTTGGCCGACTACTCCCGCGCGGTCGTCGACATGGCAGTTGGGAATCGCAAGACCGCCGTCGCGCTGCTCAAGCGAACGCAAAAGTTCTACGAAGGCATTTCGTTTGATTGGAGAGCCGGGCGTTGCGCTTTGCGGCTGTTCGAGGCGACCGGAGATCCCGTTCATCTGAAAACCGCCGAAGAACGGCTGCACAACTATATGGGAAGCTGGCTCGGCGATGAACTACGCCGGCTGCGATCGGGCGTGACCTCTCTGGACCTCCCGCCGGTTCAAAAAAAGGTATTCTACGGAATCTGCAAGGGCCTCTCGAACGCGGAAATCGCCGAATCACTGGGCCGCAGCGAATTTACCGTACGCAATCACGTAAAAATATTATTGAAACGCTTCAATGTGCCCAGCCGGTCGGCGCTCATTGCCGAGGCGATGCGCCGGCGTCTGATATAGCTGAACACTAGTACTCCAAAATACTAGGCATGCCGTTGTTCCTGAGGTGTCGGACGTGGTATACCTCACTGTACGATGAACGGAAAGGAACAGATATGGTTGACGCGTTGGCGCGCAATTGGTGGGCAATCGCCTTGCGCGGTGTGCTTGCAATCATCTTTGGGATCGTCGCAGTACTGCTGCCGGCAGCAGCGCTTTTCGCCTTGGTAATCGTGTTTGGCGCGTACTCTTTCGTCGACGGCATCTTTGCCGTCGTCGCATCCGTTCGCGCGGCGCAGGCACATGAACGATGGCTGCCGCTGCTGCTGATGGGGATCGCAGGCATACTCGCTGGATTGATCACCTGGTTCTATCCCGCTATTACGGCGATCGTTTTGTTGTACCTCATCGCGATTTGGGCCATCGTGACCGGCGTGCTGGAAATCATCGCAGCCGTTCAGCTGCGTCGTCAGATTCAAGGGGAGTGGCTCTGGCTGCTCGCGGGCGTGATCTCCATTATTTTCGGCTTGTTCATTTTATGGCGGCCGGGCGCAGGCGCACTTTCCGTTATCTGGGTAATCGCCGTCTACGCCATTGCGTTCGGCATTACGTTACTCGGCTTGGCCTTCCGGCTGCGCGGACATCTTACGCATCGTTTAGCGACGCCCTAAGTCCGGCGCGGGTAAGCCGCGGGGAACCTCGCAGGGAGCTGCGAATCATGTTGCGTGGGTCGAACCCGGGGAATCGGTACGCAGGTACTGTTGCTAAGCGCCGTGCCCTTAGTGTTTCTCGTGCTCACCTTGGTGCTTTCACTCGTCGTTCAAAGCCGTAACGAAGCGATAGCGTCCGGATCGGCGCGTCAGGCGCAAGTGCTTTCGCAGTCGGAGCACGCAAACCAAATCGTCAACAACGCCGCGCGCGGCGTTTTGAACTACGAGCGCACCCATAACAAAGCGGCGCTTGCTCCCTACTATTCCACGCAGCGCGAACTGCCGCTCGTCCTTGCAAGCTTACGAAATGAGTCGCGCAACGACCGCGCACAATATCGTCTGGTCAAACAGATGTCAACGGCGTACGCGGATGCAATGGCGGTGATTGCGGAATATTTACGCGATGTGCAGAGCGGCAAGGCGGGCGCAGCGCACCGTTTGGCCCAGTCAGCGCGGGTCCGCCTGATGAATGCCCAGTTCACCTCAACCATCGCCTCGTTCAACAACGAAGTGCGCGCGCAAACCAACACACGGCTTCGACGGATACGCCTGCAGATCGGCCAATTCACCGTTGCGCTCGTGACGCTGTGCCTTATCGGAATCGTTACGACGCTCATCGTTTCCATTCGGTTCGGCCTAAGAATCACGTACCGGATAGGACGGCTGGCGGAGAATGCGCGGCGGCTGGCGCAAGGCGAAGCGCCGCGCCCCATCGGCGGTAATGACGAAATTACCGACTTGGATCTCGTCTATCACGAAATGACGCGCCGCATTGCTCGCGAGCAAGACCGCTCGGCGACGCTTCAACGCGCGCTGCTGCCGCAAGCGCTGCCCTCGCTCCCTGGTATCCGCCTGGACGCCGCGTACACGCCCGCCGCGGGCGGCATGGAAGTCGGGGGCGACTGGTACGACGTGTTTTATGTTTCCGAGCGCTCTATCGGCATCAGTATCGGCGACGTGGCGGGGCACGGATTGCGCGCCGCGGCAATTATGGGAAGCGCGCGGCAGGCGATTCGCACGGTCGCGTACATCGACGACAATCCGGCGCGAGTCTTCAAGCACGTGAATGAGCTGCTGTGCCGCAACGAGGGTGGCTTACTGGTCACCGCTTTTTTTGGGACCTTCGATATCTTCGATGGCACGCTGCGGTACTCTGTGGCGGGACATCCGTTGCCGCTATGCGTCAAAACCGGTGGTGGAGTCGAAATGCTGGCCGGCAAGGGTTTTGTTCTCGGCGTCGATTCCCGTGCAGATTTTGAAACATTTGAAACCAAACTGGAGATCGGCTCGGCACTCGTGCTCTTTACTGACGGCGTCGTTGAAGCGGGGCGCGATTACTTCATGGGGCTGCGTATCCTCAAAGAAGCCGTCGAAGAAGAGTACCGCAACGCCGAGCACAACATTGCCGAAGCCATCCAGCGCCGCGTGTTCGAAAACGCAGCGCCGCACGATGACTCGGCGCTGCTGTTCATGGGCATTACCGCGCTCGGACCGGCGGCGCTGCAAGCGGAACGCGTGACCTGGACCATTGACGCGCGCAGCGAAAAATCGGCGCGCCGCGTAAAGCGCGCATTACTTTGGCGGCTTGGCGAAATGACGCGCGACGACACGCAGCTGTCCGCGTCCGAGCTGATTGTGACCGAACTCCTGGGCAACGTCGCGCGCCACACGCCCGGGCCGGCGGAAGTAACGCTGGAATGGAACGCCGGTGTGGCAACCGTGCGCGTCTTCGACCAAGGCAAGCGATTTGATCCGCCGAAACACCACGAGCTGCGCGACGTGCTTTCCGAAAGCGGGCGCGGCCTGTATTTGGTTCATGCGATCGCGCACGATCTGCGCGTTGAATGGACGGGATCCGGCAACTGCGTGAGCGCGGTACTGCCCATCATGCTCTCCGTTGAACAGGCAGTGGCCGCACAGGCCACCGGGTAACCGCGGGCTCTCTCGCTTGCCTTGCTGCTAAGTAGGCAAAAGCCGGGTATAATTATCACCGGAGATACGATGATGCGGCTCTTTGGCGATCCGAAAGTTTTTCGCGGCTCAATTGCGTGGACGAAGCCGTTGCGGCTAAAGGTTTCCGTTTTTCCTAGGCCTGGCAGCGTTGTGTCGCAGCCCGCCGTTGCGGCCGCACCGCCGGCGCCGGCCGAATACGACGAGGACGGACGGCTGTGGGTGTTTCGCTTCGCGCAGTCCGTGCGAGCGACGTACCGGGTCGATCGCGATCGCATCTTTACGTACATGCGGCGTCATCGATTGCCCACAGAAGGCGTGCGCCAGATCCGGCGCGATTTGCGAAATTCCATGGACTTGTATAGCGCACTGCGGGAATTGCAAACGCACTCGGACGTCGATACCTACCAACAGCGCTAGCACGGGTAAGCGCTTCGGGAACGAGCCGTGACCTGCGTTCGTCCTCGACGTTCGTTTGATAGGGGTAAAAGGCGGCTCGTAAGCGTATTGGGTCGGCATGAAGCATCGGCCGTCGTTTTGGCCGGTACTCTTACTCATTATTTCGCTCGCCGGTACAGCCCCCGCGGTACATCGCGCGCCGCCGACACTCCCGCTTCCGTGTGGCCCGACGGCTCTACGTCAAATACTCGTGCCGCCGCCGCAGGTCGACGTCGCAACCCTGCCGCTCAACGCCACCGGGGAGCACGAACTGATTCTTTCCGTCCATCGTGACGGAAAGGGCGTTATGGAGCGATTTTGCTACCGTTCCGTAGTGGCCGGATCGCTGCAATTCGATGCGCCCGTCATTCGCGTACATCGCGGCGAGCACTTCGCACTGCGCATCGTCAACGATCTTTCGGGGCAAAGCAAAGGCGAGCACGTGTCCTCAGCGCAGATTCCGATGTGCATGCCGATGTCGATGCGCGCATCTCCCGTTAAGCACTACTCGGGATACCTCAATCATGTCCTTTACGACCACTACATGAGCGCAAAACCCGAAGACACGAATATCCATTTTCATGGTTTCCAGGGCCCGGCGATGGAAGAAAACGTTTTCGTCTCTACGCTGAGCACGCCGATGCACGCCTGCGAGTACCACATTACCATTCCGCCTACGCAGCCGGTGGGAACGTATTTTTATCATCCGCACGTCCACGGCGCGTCCGGTGAAGAGGTCGCAAGCGGACTTTCCGGCGCATGGATCGTTGAGCCGGATAAGCCGCAGATACCACGTGCTTCCGAACACGTGCTCATCATGCGCTACCAAATTCCATACGCGAACGACTACAACTTTATACCCGACGTAACGGCGTTCGTTCTCGCCGAGGCCTCGCACCAAGCGCATATGCGGCTCACCTCGCCGCTCGTGACGTACGACCCGTTCAACCCGCCGGAATGGCCATCCGACACGCCTATTCGAGCCGGCGGTATGACGCTAACCTCCAATACATGCGAAGGTTTGGCAAGCGAGGCAGCCATCACTCTCGACGGTGCCCGCATACCGGCAGCGCTTGACGTGCCGGAAAACCGCCCGCAATTGCTGCGTATCGTGAATGCGACGTCCGACTCGCCTAAACTGCTGCAGCTGCGCGACCAGACCGGCGCTCCGCAAACGCTTCACGTTGTCGGGCGCGATGGCGTTCCGGTCTCAAACGATCCGGATCGTCCATTGGCGCAGTATCTGCCGATGAAAAGCGTCATGCTCGAGCCGGCCGGCCGGGTCGACGTGTTGGTGACCGCGGCACCCGGTCAGACGCTGACACTGTCAACAGAGCATTTCTGTGAAGGGCTCGACATGTTCTTCCAGATGCATCACGATCTCATGCGCATTCAAACCGTGCCGAGCAACGCGCCGGCGCAACCCGAGTTGAGCTCATTGCCGGTAGATCCGCGCGAAACGGCTGCCTGGCGATTGATGGTGTACGCCCGTTCACACCCAAGGCTGATTCACCGGCGCGCCATCACCTTTACCGAGTATATCCTTCCTAAAGCCGGCAAGATTCCGGTGCATGAAGCGTTCTTTATCACCGACACCACCGATCGCCATTTTCACGAGCATCCATTTTGGCCCACG
>DASRSF010000072.1:0-7297 GCA_035656615.1 Vulcanimicrobiaceae bacterium
CCGCGCGCTCGACATCGATCCGTTCTCAGTTATCGCGCTCAATGGACTCGGCCTTTCGTACATGGATCAGCAGTCGTACAACGACGCGATCGCGCAATTCAAAACGTGCCTCCAGCACGACACGTACAACTACGCATGCCTGGATAACTTGGGCGCCACGTATTTGGAGATGACGCAGTTCTCGACCGCCGACACGCTGCTCAACCGGGCGCATCAGCTCTTTCCCGAAAAATCGGAAGCGCTGGTGAACCTAGGGTATCTGGCGGACTCGCGAGGTGACTGGAGGCGCGCCGTTGCGTTATACGTGCAGGCGATGACCGTCTATCCGTACGCACCGTACGCGTACATCGATCTGGGATACACCTATAACATGCACGGGTTGTACCAGCTCGCGCAAGCGGCGCTCATCAAGGGAATTGCGGTCGCGCCCGAAGATGGGAAATTGCATTTCCTGTTGGGTGATACATACGCGCACCAAGGCAATTACGCGCAAGCCGCCGGGCAGTACCGTTTAGCGGCAATTGCGGAAGATCTGGATCCGGGTGTGAAACGGGCCGCCCAAGAACGGGTCGCGGCTTTGGAGCGCCCCAAACCTTCGCCGAAACCGTAAACGCTTTCGCCTTAGCGTCGCGCTATCGCGTCGATTTCAACACGCGCGCCTCGCGGCAGTCCCGCAACCGCAACGGTGGATCGCGCCGGCTTTGCACCATCGAAGTACTTTGCATAAACCTCGTTCACCGCCGCAAAGTCATTCATGTCGATCAGAAAGACCGTTGTTTTAACGACCTGGTCGTAGGTGAAGCCGCCTGCTTCCAAAACGGCCCCCAAGTTCTTTAGCACCTGCTCGGCCTGCGCGCAGGCATCGGCGCCGGTCAATTCACCGTTGGCCGGATTGAACCCGACTTGACCGCTGCAAAACAGCTCGTCGCCGGCGAGAACGGCTTGACTATACGGCCCAATCGGCGCGGGCGCACGATCTGATCGAACGGCATGAGCCATGCGGCGTCTCCTTTTACGAGAGTCATACGGTGCCCGGTGAAGAAAAGCACCAGCGTGAACGATGATTGCGAATTCGCGGCAGTTGCGGGATGGATCGATAAATACCTTTCCGGAGACCTCAAGTATCCGGTGCTGGCGCAAGTTGCGCCGGGCGATATCCGCGCGCAGCTTCCATCGAGCGCTCCCGAACAAGGCGAACCGTTTGATGCGCTGATGGCGGATTTCGAGCGTACGGTGCTGCCGGGAATCACGCATTGGAACAGTCCGCGCTTCTTTGCCTACTTTGCGACAAGCGCTGCTCCGGTCGCGGTTGCCGCCGAAGCTCTTGCGGCAGCGCTGGACGTCAAGGCGATGCTGTGGCGTACCTCACCCGCTGCAACTGAACTCGAGGAAGTCGTCATGGAGTGGCTCGGCAAATTGCTGGGCGTAGAACAGTTTACCGGAATCATATACGATACGGCTTCGATTGGTGGATTTACCGCGCTTGCCGCGGCCAGAGAGTCTCTTGGTTTGCATATTCGCGAGCGCGGAATGACCGCACGCGACCTTCCTGCGCTGCGCGTTTACGTCACGGAGCACACGCACTCGCATATCCCGAAGGCCTGCATCGCACTCGGAATCGGCTTGGAAAACGTGGTGGTTGTCGAATCGGACGATCGCTTTGCGATGCGGCCCGGCGATCTGCAAAAGCACATCGATCGTGACATTGCTGCGGGCATGCGTCCAATGTGCGTGGTGGCGACTGCGGGAACCACCTCGACAACCTCGTGCGATCCCATTGCGCCAATCGCACAAGTTACGCGGGCCCGCAATATTTGGCTGCACGTCGACGCCGCGTACGCGGGCGTTGCAGCAATCATGCCGGAGTACCGTTGGATCCTGGAAGGCGTGGAGCACGCCGATTCGCTCGTCGTCAATCCGCATAAATGGCTCTTCGTTCCAATGGACTGCTCCGTGTTATACGTTCGCGACCCCGAGCAACTGCGCCGGACCTTTAGCTTGATTCCCGAATATTTGCGCAGTCAGGAAGAACGTGTGCGCAACTATATGGATTACGGTCTACAATTGGGCCGGCGGTTCCGGGCACTCAAGTTGTGGTTCGTGCTCCGGTATTTTGGCGCGGAAGGTTTGCGCGAGCGCCTGCGCGGCCACATTGCTCTAGCCCAAGAATTCGCCTCGTGGGTGCGCGCGGACCCGGATTGGGAAGTAATGGCTCCGCACCCGCTTTCCGTGGTGTGCTTGCGCTACAATCCGGTGCATACGCATGGATTGAGCAGCGAGGACTGGCTAGAATTGACGAATGCCCAGGTCATGGAGTCCGTCAACCGTACCGGCGAGGTGTTTCTTTCACATACGAAGATTGGAGGCCGTTTTGTGCTGCGCATGGCTATCGGCAACCTCCGCACGACCCGGGCTGACGTGGCATGCGCTTGGGAAATCCTTCGTTCGCACGCGAGACGGCGAGGTATGAAGGCGTACGGTGGCGGATAACGTGCGTAGGCGCTATGCGAATTCTGATTGTCGAAGATCGCACGTCCGACGCACGCCTAGTAAAGCAATGTTTGCTTAACGGCAAGGCGCAGTTTAACGTTGAGGTGGCTGACCGCTTCAGCGACGCCCTGAAGCTGGCGCGCGCTCATCCTCCGGACGCGATACTGCTTGATCTCACGCTTCCGGACGCGGGCGCGCTTGAAGCCGTAGGACGCCTTCGCGCCGCGCTGCCGAAAGTGCCGATAATTCTTCTTGGCAGTAAGGAAGATGACGTGCTCGCGAGCGAGGCGGTAAAATCCGGCGCGCAGGATTATCTCATCAAGAGCGAGCTCGATCAGAAGTCGCTTCGGCGCGCCCTGCAATATGCCGTGGAACGGCAACAGCTGTTGGACCGCCTTGCGAGCAGCGAAGCGCGGCTTGCAGAAGAAAACGTTACGTTACGCCGGCTTACGGACTCCGCGGCGCGAGTATTTGCCACATTGGATGTTCGCGCCGTCGTGGGTTTGCTGGCCGCGGAAGCGCGCCGTCTGTGGGGCGGCCGGGTGGCGCTCTATGCGCTTCGATCGACGGGTCATCTGGTCTGCATCGATGCGCAAGGCGGTGAACGGCCCAAAGCCGACCTTTTTCTGACCGACGCCTTTGCTTCGGAAAGACCGGTATTGAGTTCAAACCGTCTTCGGCTTGCGCTTCCGGTTCCCGGTACGGGCGGAAGCAACGAGTGGGTGCTCGATATCAACAGCGAATCCTCACCGTTCGGCGAGAGCGACGTCTTCGCGCTGGAGCTGTTGCGTCAGTACGTGGGCATCGCCGTGCAAAACGTTGCACTCTTCGGCGAACTTCAGTCGCAGCGCTCCAGCGTTCTTCAGTTAAATCAGCTCAAAGACGATTTGATTGCCGTTCTCGCGCATGATTTCAAAGGTCCGCTCACCACGATCATCGGTTTTACGGAACTGCTGGAGCAACACGCGCTCGAGGGCGCCGACGCCGATGGTGCGTTGCGCAGTATCCGGCAGTCCGCTTCGCGGTTGGCGGCGCTCGCCAGCGATACGCTTTCGCTCTCGCGGGTTGAACAGGGCGAACTCAACCTGGCCGCGGACCCGGTCAACATCGCAGATATCGTGCGGCAGACTATCGACGCCTTACGCGGCGACCGGCGCATCGACATGCTCGCTGCAGCGCAAGAAGCGGTTGTGCGCGGCGATCCCGCGCGGTTGCGGCAAGTTTTGGAAAACATCATCGGTAACGCGCTCAAGTACTCGCCGCCCGACCAGCCTATTACCGTACGCCTTGCGCAGAGTGAGGAATCAGTGCGCGTGAGCGTGGAGGATCACGGCATCGGCGTTCCTCCGGACGAAATCAAGTTTTTGTTCGAACGCTTCACGCGCGCCTCCAACGCGAAGCGGTCGAAGATCGAGGGCACGGGCGTGGGCCTGTACCTGGCGAAAACGCTTGTCGAGCGCCACGGCGGAACCATTGAGGTGCAAAGCACAATCGGTAAGGGCAGCGCGTTTACCGTTGTGCTTCCGCGCATGCGGCACGGCTTGGGCGGCGTGCTTCGAGTGATTGTTTTGACGGCCGACGACAATCTTGGACCGTATATCTTGCACGAGCTGCGCGGCCACGGATTTGCCGCGCGTCACGATAAAACGCTTACTGCGGTTCTGGAACGCCTTGCGGTGGAAGAAGCGGACATCGTCATCGTCGACCGGGATACGGTCACCTCAGATATGTACTCGCTCTTTAAGCGGGCTCGCGCTGCGGATCGTCGCATCGGCCTGATTCGCGTGGGGGGAGGCCGCGGCGCAAGGCGCACCGCGAAGGCGCCGTGGGACGCATCGCTGCCTAATCCATTTCTCGCCTTAGATCTTCAGGAGGCTATTGCGCAGGCCAACCGCGTTCGATTGGAAGAGTTCGAGGCGTTAGTATAATCGCAGGTACGCCCGGTGTTCCCAGGGATGCACGGCACGCCGGTAACGTTCGTACTCGCTGAGCTTGGCATCACGGTAGGCATGATAAATATGATCGCCCAGCGACGCTCGCACGACGGGATCTGCGTCCAGTTCAACAATGGCTTGGCGCAGCGAGGTGGGAAGTGTGCCGATACCTCGCTCGTGCCGGTCACGTTCGGTTAACTCATAGGTTGAGCCGACCAGCGGATCGCCCGGGAGCGCGTGCTGTTTGATTCCATCAGTCACCGCGCCCAAAAGGACTGCGAGCGCCAAGTACGGATTGCACGCGGGATCCGGACTGCGCATTTCGATCTGCGGCGGTGAAAGATGCGGGGGCACGCGAACCAGCGCGTTTGCGCTGCGAGCCGACCAGACGGTATAGATTGGCGCATCCCACGCTGCCACCAGGCGCTTGTACGAGTTTACGGTGCCGTTGCAAACGGCGCTGAGGGCACCGGCATGGTACAATAATCCGCCGATGGCATAAAGCTTCGTATCTTCGTCCACGATGAAGTTGACGTGCAAGCCGCTTCCCGCACGATCTTCCAGCGGCTTTGGCATGAAGGTTGCTTCCAGGCCGAAATTTGCGGCCAAATGTTTTGCGATCGTTCGCAGCGTAAGCAGCGCGTCCGCCGCTTCCATGACGTCCACGTGCGTAAAATCGATTTCGTGTTGTCCCGCGCCGTGCTCGTGGTGCGCGCTTTCCACTGCGACGCCCATTGCCTGCAGCGCGGCAACGATGGCGCTGCGCGCGTCCTCACCGCGGTCGTTGGGCATAAAATCAAAATATGATCCCACATCGGACGTCGTAGTCGAACCGAATTCCGTTTCTTGCCCCTCGAAGAGGTAAAACTCGACTTCCAGTCCGGTTAGCAGCGCAGGTACCAACGACTTGGCTTCCTGCGCGGCACGCCGCAGCGTAGTGCGGGGACAGCCTTCAAACGGCGCTCCGTCCGGCATTGCGATATCACAAAGAAGCCGCGCTTCACCGGCATCCTGTTTGGACCAGGGATACACGGCGAACGTGGAGGGGTCCGGTCGCAGCACCATATCAAGCTCTTCGCCGCGAACGAACCCGTCAATCGATCCGCCGTCGAAGGTGACTTTGCCCTCGAGCGCAGCTTCCAGTTCACTGACCGGAATCGAGACGTTTTTGCCCACTCCGGCGACGTCGGCAAAAGCTAGGCGCACGAAAACGATGTTGCGTTCTTTTGCCAAACGCATAACGTCGCGTTTGCCGGCCGGGCGCTTGTACTCGTTATTTGAAGAGTGCATCGATTGCTATAGCCGTCCTCAGAGTGAGTTGGTCGTGCGGATCGCTGAAGCTGCAGCCGCAAATCTCGCCGATTTGCCGCAGGCGGTAAAAGACCGTGTGACGATGGACGTTCAGGTGCGATGCCGCCGTCTTCACGTTTTCGCCGACCTCGAAATACAAGCGCAGCGTTCGTTCCAGCTCCGTTTGATGTTTTTCGTCGTACGCGCGCAGCGCCGCCAGCGTGCGCGCCGCAAACGCCTGCAACTCGGGTGCCGCTGCACCGCAAAGCAGCAATGGATAGATCCCTAAATCCTCGTACACCCCCACGCGCCCGGCGCCGTACATCCGGCGCACAATACTAAGGGCCGTTTCGGCCTGCGAGAGCGATGTATGCAGCTCTATCAGCGGCACGCGGTTTCCCACACCGCCGGCGATGCGAAGCGGGGGCGCGCCTTTTGCCGAAGCTCGCGAAAGCATCGCGGCTCCGGTGCGCGCGTTTGCCGCCTCGACCTCGCGCTGCGCCGGCACGAAGTACAGCAGCGTGCTGCCGCGTTCGATGCAGCCGACGTCGCCTTCGGTCCTTTTGAACCGTTCGTTAGCCGCGGCGCGTAATGCCGCTTGATTTCGCGTTGCAATCGCATCCTCGGCAACCTCCGCTTCCAGCGCGATGGCGACGTAGTGGCTCGCAACCGGAATGCCTCGTGCCGCGGCGTCGTCGCGAGCTGCCGCCGCGTCCTGATAGGCGCCGGATGCCAGGCGTTCCCAAAACGCCCGTCGGCGCACGGGCTGAGCGCTGTATTCGCGTGCCATCGCGACCGCGATTGCGCTTGCGGTCAGGCGCACCAACGGTTCGAGCGCGTCTAAATCGCGTGTTCCGAAGATCGACAGCTGTCCGAAACGTTCTTGCGCGGCAGCAATGGAGATGGTGCGTCCCGCATAACCATTGCGCAGCGGGGAGAATAGCTCGCTACCGTGGCCTTCGTCGATGAGCGGCCGAACGCTGCCCGGTACGTCGGCGTTGCCGGCCGTCGCAAGCCGGCGCCAATGCGCGTCCTCGATAAGAACGCCGACATGCGCGCGCTTTGCCAGAACGTCGGCAAATGCCTTGGCTCCCGCGCCGGCGGCGCTTATCCGCGCCAACGCTTCGGCGAACTCAACGAGCTCGGAGGGAGTCATCGCTGCTCGTTCGCGCGGCCTTTACGGAAATGCCTGCTTGACGACGTAGAAGAGTGAAAGCGCCCCGATAACGATAGTGGTGGCCCACGCAAGCACGTTTGCCAACCGCGAATTGACGTATTGCCCCATCACGCTGCGTTTGTTGATGATCAGCAGCATAAGAATCAATTCCGGTGCGAGCAAGATCGCTTGTGCTACTTGCGCGTAGATGATGAACGTTAGGTACGGTATCCCCGGGATCAAAACGAAAGCGGCGCCGACGACCAAACCGATGGCGAACAGCGTAAAAAAGACGGGTGCTTCTCGAAACTTGCGATCGACGGCTGCTTCGAAGCCGAGCGCTTCGCAAACGACGTAACTGGTCGAGAGCGGAAGCACCGTTGCCGTAAAGAGTCCGGCATTTAAGATCCCCAGCGCAAAGAGCGCT
>DASRSF010000073.1:0-3179 GCA_035656615.1 Vulcanimicrobiaceae bacterium
CGTATCGCAAACCTCAGGTGCAATCACGGTTCCGGGGCTCATCTCACCGGTTCAAGTGATTCGCGACGATCGCGACATTCCGCATATTGTCGCCGCAAACGATCACGATCTGTTTTTCGCGCAAGGGTATGCCGAAGGCTCCGACCGTCTGTTCCAAATGGACTTGATTCGCCGCTTCATCTACGGGCAGTTAGCTGAAGTTATCGGCCCCGGCGCACTTTCCGCCGATGAACAAGCACGCGTGGTACCGATGGCTGCAGTCGTGGCAGAGCAGTGGAAACGCATGGGGCAGGCGGATCGAGCCGTCGTGCAGGCTTATAGCGACGGGGTAAATGCGGCGATGCGTCAGCAGCCGCTTCCGGTGGAATTTCATCTTCTGCTCTACCATCCAACGCCGTGGCAGCCGCAGGATTCTCTGGCCGTTGGTATGTCGACGGTGCTGGATTTGATCGATCGCTGGGACGACGTGATTCGCCGCGACGCGCTCTCACGCGGTCCCGGTCTGCCGCCAATCGAAGATCTCTATAGCATTACCGATCCGGTGTACGATGCACCCATAGCGCCGCCCATCATCGCACCCGTTCCACCGCTACACGATCTATCGCGCGGGCCGCGCGCCGCGATCGTCTTTCCGCGCGGCAATGATGCGCCCGCTACCGGAAGCAACGAACTCGCCGTCGGCGCTTCACGATCGCAAACCGGCCGCGCATTGCTCGCCAACGATCCGCATTTACGTTTGGGCATACCGGGCGTATGGTATGCGCTGTCCTTGCAAAGCCCGGGTTTCCATGCAGCGGGTACCTCGCTTCCCGGTACCCCGGGGATTATTCTGGGCCACAATGACAACGTAGCTTGGGGTGCGACCAACGGAAGTGTCGTTACCGAAGTCGTGTATAGCGATACACACACCGTAGCCCAACCGCGAGTCGAAACGTTCCACGTCCGGTTAAACCGCGACGTACGCGTTACGTATTACAATACGTCGCACGGTTTCGCGGCACAAGTACAGCATGGCGTCGTGTATGCGGTCGATTGGAATGCCGTGCGAATGCCCAGTTCGCCGCTGCCCACATTCATGCAATTGGATCGCGCGGCCACCCTCGCGCAAGCAAGGCGCGCCTTGGAAGTCTTCCCGGGTCCTCCGCAAAATTTCGTGCTGGCCGACCGCACCGGTGTAGTGGCGTATCACCTCGCGGGCTTGGTTCCGAAGGACCCATCATGGGCAATGCGCGTGCACGAAAGCACGGATCCGTTGTATCCTTTCGTTCCATACGACAGGCTCCCGGCGGTAGCGCCTTCGCGCGATGGCGTGCTGTTCACCGCGAATAATCGCATGTACGGCCTTGGATACCCGTTGCGGCTTAGCGCGAGTTTCGCACCGCCCTATCGAGCCAAGCGAATCGAACAATTGTTAAACGGCCGCCAAATTAGCCTCACAGCGCTCACGAAACTGCAATCCGACACGCTTTCTATTCCTGAACGTGACCTGGCACGAGCAACCATTGATGCCGCGGTACGCAAACGCGTGGCCAATGATGCAGATCTACAGCCATATTTGCGCGAACTTCAGCAATGGGACGGGCGCTTTGATCCCGCTTCGCACGGAGCAGCGATTGCCTGGGAATTGCGCCGCGTCGCGGTGACGAGCCTCGATAATTACGCAACTGGACGTTACGCCGGCATGTACTCGAAAAGCGCCGGCAACGCGGACCTCGTGCTGCTCTTGCGTGTGCTGCGCGAACGTCCGCGCGGATGGTGGCCCGGCAGCGACTACGACGATTTGCTGGTGCGATCGCTGCGCGCGGCAATTAGCCGTCACGGAACCTCGATGCTGCAGCCGTGGGGCGCGTACGCGCAAGCTACGGTGAAACATCCGCTTTCGGCAATGGGCGCGTCGTTTTTGAATGGTGCGGTCTTCCCCGGCGAGGGCGACAGCTTTGGTCTGCACGTGCAGACGGCGGATCATTCGCAAAGTTTTCGGGCAGTTTGGGACGTGGGCAATTGGGACGCCGGTGGTCTGGTCATACCGAGCGGAGAATCGGGCGAGCCGCGTTCGGGGCACTACACCGATCAAAGTGCGAACTGGATCCGTGGGCAACTTCATCCGTTGCCCTTCAGCGATTCTGCGATCCAGGCGGCCGCCCGTTCAACGTTAACGATGCGGCCGCGCTAGGTAGATGCTAGGACTCGCAGTTGATCGCCGCTTTGATGAACCGGTCGGCGGCATCGCTCCAAGGACGCTTAAAGTCCGCCGGCCAATGCGTCTGGTCGCTATACAAGCGATTTAATCCGCTTTGGATTGACGCATCGCCTCCGGTGAACTCGCCAAGCAGCGACTTCCAGCGCCGCGCAAGCTGCTGCGCATGCGCGCTCCCCGGATCCTCACGTTGTGCGGCTTCTTCCACTTCCGCGATGAGCTGCGTCCAAGCGCGCTGCCCGGCGCGCAGTTCATCACTTGAAATCGTCGCGGCCCGCGCATCGATCTTCTCGCGCGCTTCGTCCGAATAATATTTCTTCGTCCAATCCCGGTCGTTCGTATTCATTTTCATTGCCTCAATGATGGTACGGAGCGTCTCCCAACGCGAAGCGCCGGCTTGACCGTCTAACGTCGACTCGGCGCGAGCGATCGCTTTGATTACGCCGTCAAGGCGGTCGCGCTGCTGCCGTAAGATCTCACGCTGCATTCGCAATGCTGCGATCATCGGTAGCGGTTTGCCGTGTAGCAGCTCCTTGATGTCGTGCAGATTGAACCCGAGGAACCGCAGGGCGACGATTTGTTCAAGCCGTTCCAATTCCGCTTCACCATAGAGGCGGTACCCGTTCTCCAGGCGCTCCGCGGGGGGCAACAAACCACGCTCATCGTACAGATGAAGCGTTCGAACCGTCACTCCCGCGCGCTGCGCGAATTCCTTTGCTCGATAACGCGCTGGTCCCATCGTTTTCATCGCATCCCTCACGGTACAGCCTGCCGCAACGTCAGAGTCAAGGGTTGCTCGCTTGCTTGTGGTCGTTGACAGCGGATAGGGGGCTTTGATAATCTTCCAAAGTTATGTACGCGATTATCGAGACCGGCGGAAAGCAGATCAGAGTCTCGGAGGGCGACGTCATTCGATGCGACCTGCTCGAGAGCGAAGTCGGCTCTGACGTCACCTTCGACCGGGTCGTTCTGGCGAGCAAGG
>DASRSF010000074.1:0-2354 GCA_035656615.1 Vulcanimicrobiaceae bacterium
AAACAACACGACGGCGACGACGGCAACAGTCGTGTATTGGCGGCGCAGAAAGGCCATGGCGCCCTCTTGAATGGCGCCCGCAATTTCTTGCATACGCGCATTCCCGGGCGACTGCCGCAGCACCCAGCTTATAAGGTATAGGCCAAATAGGATGGCGATGATCCCGGCGCCCACGCCCAAATAGATGGCAACGTAGGTGCCGATCCCACTTTCTGATGTCATGCGATTCCTTACGGGTCAGTGCAGATAAGCGCCCGCTTCTTCCTCGCCGTGTAGCCGGCGCGAGCGGGTTTGCCCGCTCGGATTGCCCTACACCGGGGCCGCTTCCTGCTCCATAAAGCGGTCGTAGGCCTCGAGGATGATGCGGCGCGCCGCGGCGGCGTCTTCCCATCCGGCCGTCGAGGTTTGCTTGCCCTCAAGCAGCTTATACGTCTCGAAAAAGTGCTGGATCTTGCGTACGGTATGCGGGAAGATCTGCGAGAAGTTGTGGATGCCGTCGAATGACGGCTCGCCGACGGGCACCGCCAGCACTTTGTCGTCGGATTTGCCCTCGTCAAACATCTTGAGCAGCCCGATCGGTCGCGCCACGACCAGGCACCCGGCAAAGGTCGGCTCTATCGTCAGGATCAGCACGTCCAGCGGATCGCCGTCGAGCGCCAGCGTTTGCGGCGCGAAGCCGTAGTCTCCCGGGTAGTGAATCGGCGAGTGCAGCGCGCGATCCAAACGGAAGATGTCCAGAGCTTTGTCGTACTCGTACTTGTTGCGCGACTTTTCCGGAATTTCGACGACCACGTTGATTTCGTCCGGAACGCGATCGCCCAGCGGCAAGTGCAGGTAATTTTTTGGGGTCGGCATTGGCATAGCGCACCGGGTTTGCGCTTTCACCTGCGATTGCCTCGCTGAGCGGGCGCGCGAAAGGGACAGCGCCCACGTAGGGCGCAGGGACAGCCATGGTGGAGGACGTCGAGTTCCTCGTCGTGGGCTGCGGCCCGGCGGGTGGGATTGCGGCACGCGAAGCTGCACGCTGCGGTGTAGACACCGTGGTGCTCGAAAAAGACAGCGTTGTGGGAGCAAAGCGCGTGTGCGCCGCGGGCTTGCGCCCCGGATTTTGTGCGGCGTTTGACGTCCCGCGAAGCATCATTCACTGCGATACGCCGCGGCTGGCGCTCTTTGACGTGGACTCCCGGCAATACGAAGTCTTTTTCGGTCCCGGGCATACGACCACTCGAGAGGAGCTCGACGGTACCATCGGCGATCTCGCGCGTGCCGCCGGTGCACAGGTTCGAACCTCGTCGCTTTTTCGTGCCGTGCGGCGCGAAGCGGATCGCACGTTTGTGGAATATGCGGACGTGCGGACCGGCGAGCGCCGCACGATTGCGGCTCGCCACGTGTTTTTCGCGCAAGGCTCAACCGCGAAGTTGGAACAAACCGCTTTTGCATATGCGGATTGGAACGCGGGTCTGGTTACCACGCTGCAGTACCGGATCTACCTGCAGCGGCCGGCGGAACCGATAGCTTACCAAACGCTCGAGATGCACTATTTTCCGACGGAAGACGGCCGTATGACGGTTGCGTGGATGTTCCCCAAGCGCGACCATCTCGCTATTGGTCTTGGCGTTCTGGGGAAGATGGACGGCGTACAATTGCGGCGTGAGCTGGACCGTTTTACCAACCGCGTCGAGCGCCGGCTCTATCACGGCATTCCGCACACGATAAAAACGGAAGGCCATCTGTTGTACGGCGACCAGCCGCGTCCGATGATTGCGCGCGCGGGCGAGATCGTCGGCGGAACGGCCGCCGGATTGGTCGATGCGACCAACGGTGAAGGCATTTACGAAGCGGCGATGAGCGGCCGGTTCGCCGCTCAAGCGGTAGCCTCGCGCGGCGGCAACGTACACGTGCAGTACGAGCGCGCCGTCAAGGAACGGTTTTACCGGCGGCTGCGCCACCGTGCACGGCTGATGCGCTATCTGGAACGGCGGCCCGCGCGCTACGCTTTATTATTCGAGCAGCTGCAAGGCTCCGCGCGATTCGCCGACATTTTGCAACGGGAAGATCCCGAACGCACGCTGGCCGATCGCCTCCATCTGTACGGACAAGCTCTGCGTTTTGCCGCGCGCGCCGGATTCGTTTAAGTCCGCGATTGCTCGTCGACATCTCGCAAACCGAGTTCCGCCAAATACGCGACGTGATTCGCGATCGGTTAGGCATATACTACGACGACAACAAATTGATGTTGCTGCAAAGCCGGCTGCAGACGCGCCTGGCGATTCGCAGCGCCGGTTCGTTCGAACAATATTACCGGTACTTGAAGAGCAGCCCGGAGCGAGAGGCGGAATGGGACGAACTGGCGT
>DASRSF010000075.1:0-3856 GCA_035656615.1 Vulcanimicrobiaceae bacterium
TCCCCCGGTCTCTTCGCTCAAAGATGGAATCTTCGTACCGCTGCGCCCGGTCGGCGATGCGCTCGGCGCAGAGACGCGGTACGAACGCAAGTCCGGTACGGTCACCGTTACGCGCGGCGACCAGGTCCTGCGATTGAAGGTTGGTTCAACCCACGCCAAACTCAACGGAATGACGATGACGCTGCACCACGCGCCGTTTCGCGTTCGGGGGCGCGTAATGTTGAGCTTGCACTCGGTGGAGCAGGCCTTCGGCGTCCGGGCGCGATTCGACAAAATGACCGCTCGCGTGGAGCTCGAGACGCCCGGCGTCTCTACGAACACGGTTCAGTTCGAAGCGCAGTAGTGCGCGTCGTCAGCCTGCTTCCCAGTGCGACGGAAATTCTGTTTGCGATTGGAGCCGGCCCCGAGGTCGTGGGCATAACTCACGAATGCGATTATCCCCCGCAAGCGCAAGGGCTTGCGCGGCTCACGAGTTCGGCGCTGCCCGCCATCGCAGAGTCAGCGGAGATCGACCGGCACGTCCGGCGCAGTCTGCACGCGGGATCCAGCCTCTATCACCTCGATACCGATCTTTTGGAGCGGCTGCATCCCGATGTGATCATCACGCAGGAGCTGTGCGCCGTGTGCGCGGTTTCCTATGAAATCGTCGATCGTGCGGCGCGCGCGTTGACGGGCGATCCGCGCGTCATCTCGCTGGAGCCTTCCACACTGGCGGACGTGTATGCAAACATCATGACCGTCGGTGAATTGACCGGTCGCCAAACGGGCGCGGCAGCGCTCGTCGAGGGCCTGCGCCAACGCGAAGCCGCCGTGCTCAGCCGCGTTGCCTCGCGGCCCCGGCCACGCGTGTTACTGCTTGAGTGGACCGACCCGCCGATGAGTGCGGGCCATTGGACGCCCGGCTTAATTCAAGCGGCCGGAGGCGATCCGGTGCTGGCACATGCCGAATCGAATTCGCAACGCCTGACGGACGAAGACATTTTCGCAGCGGATCCCGACGTCATCGTACTCGCGCCGTGCGGCTTCGATCTGGCACGTACCCGTGAGGCGGCCTCGCAGCTTCTCCGTCAGCCGGGATGGAATGAGCTGCGCGCCGTTGCGTGCGGCGCTCTGGCCTGTGTCGACGGCAACGCGTATGTCAACCGCCCCGGTCCTCGCCTGTTGGATACCATGGAAATATTCGCGCAAATCTTTCACGGGTAAGGCGTTATGATTCCGCCAGGGCCTCCGGTTCAATGACCGGTTCGATTTTGTCCGGATCCGATTGGCGGAATCCGTAGAGAAAGAAGATAATCAGGCCGATTACCAGAGCGCCGCCGAACCACACCCAGGTCGTTCGCGATAATCCGAAAACCGCCAGAAACAACGAGAACACGATGCCGAGAACCGGGAAGAGCGGAACAAACGGCACGCGGAACGAGCGCGGAATATCCGGACGGCGTTTACGAAGATAGAGCACTGCAGCGCAGACGAAGGCAAAGGAAATCAGCGTTCCGATGTTTACCAAATAGAGCAGCTGCGTGAGCGGCACGATGAGCGCCAGGATCGCGACCGCAATTCCGGTCAGCATCGTCGTAATCACCGGAGTCTTGAAGCGAGGATGCACGCGCGCAACAATCGGCGGAAGCATCCGATCGCGCGCCATCACGTAGAAGATTCGTGTCTGTCCTAAGAGCGAAGCCAACGCAACGCTCGTTGTACCGGCGATAACGCCGATAGTGATCACCCACGTGAGCGCGGGTATGTGCAGCGGAGCAAGCACTTGAACCAGCGGATCCTTTACCGGTACGTTATGCCACGGCACTGCGCCCACCAGCACCAGCGCGGTTGCGCAATAAATGAGCGTTCCGATGGCCAAGGCGCCGATGACGCCCATCGGCACGTCGAACTGCGGATTCCGGCACTCTTCGGCAGTCGTGGTAGCGGCATCGAACCCGATGTAGCTGAAGAAGATCAGCGCCGATATCGGGATGATGCCGTACGGCTGAAAATTCCCCTCGGCAGCACCGCCGAACGGTGAAAGCTTGCCCCATCCGACCGGGTTGAACGGATGCCAGTTGGACGCGTGAACCAAGAACGACCCGGCGCAGATGAACACGATCAGCGCAAGGATTTTGAGCACGACGAAAACGTTGTTCGTCGTGGCGGACTCCCGAATGCCCATCGATAGAACCAGGCTGAGCACCAGAACGAACAGCGCCGCGATGATGTCGTATTGTGAATGCGCCAAGTCCCAATTGCCGGGCATCCACCAGCTGCCGTGCACGACCAGATTGGAGCTTTGCGCCCATACCGGCACGGCGAGGCCGAAACTTTTGAGGACGTCCTGGATGGTTGCCGAGAATTGCTGCGCTACGGGCGCGGCACTGATGCCGTATTCGAAAAGCAGCGCAAAACCGATAATCCAGGCAAACACCTTGCCCAGCGTCGCGTACGTATAGGTATAGGCGCTCCCCGCAATGGGAACCATCGCGCCGAGCTCCGCGTAGCACAGGGCGGCGAAAAACGAGGTGAGTCCGGCAATCAAGTAGGCGATGATCACCGCCGGTCCCGCGCCTTTGACGCCCGTACCGACCGTTGTGAATATGCCGCCGCCGATCATCGTCCCCAGGCCGATGCCGATCAGGTCTTTAGCGGTTAGGGCTCGCCGGAGAATCTTCTGACGAGACAGGGCACGTAGCTTATCGACGTTAGTCGTAGCAAACAGGCGAGCGGCAAACGACATTTGGTGGCCCGTTCGCAAAAACCCACTCTCCGCCCTACAAAAGCACCACTCTTGTCATCGTGAGCCTGTCGAACGACCACTGAGCGCACTCGAAGCGCACGGGAGCCTTGAGAAGCTCGCCCGTGGTTCGACCGGCTCACCATGACAAAACATGGTATTGCCGGCAGAAGAACCGGCATGGCCCTACAAGAACACTGCCGGAATGAAGACGTTTGAGCGTCTGGGCTCCCGTGAGGTGTATAGGAATCCTTGGCTAGCTGTTGAGGTTCACGAGATCGTGCATCCTAGCGGCGCGCCGGGTGAGCATGTATTGGTCGTTACGCCGCCGTGCGCCGGCGTCGTGGTTGCGGACGGCGGTGATTTGCTGTTTACGCGGCAAGCGCGTTTCGGTGCGGACGCAGAAATCCTGGAGATCGTCAAAGGCGGCGCGGAGGAACGCGAGTCGCTGCTCGAGTGCGCGCGCCGTGAACTGCGTGAAGAACTAGGAGTCGCTGCCGCCCACTGGAAGCCGCTCGGGATGCTCTTTGAGATCCCCTCGATCATCAGCGCACCAATCGAAATATTTTTGGCGCACGGCATCGAACACGTCGACCACGAGCCTGAACCCGTGGAGAGCATCGAGTTGGTTCGCGTTCCCGAAGAGGTCGCCGTTCGGGCTGCGGTTGCCGGTGAAATCAATGACGCAGTGACGGTGGCCGCGCTGTTGCGTTACGGAGTGAGCCGCGGCATCATCCAACTGACCGCGGCATCGGCGCGGCCCTCATAGCGCTAATGCGGCGGCTGCGTTTTCGCGTTCCATAGGTGTTCCGGCCGGTTACCGTACGAATTGACCGCGCGCGCCCACACGAAGAGCGCGTCCGAAAGCCGGTTTAAGAAACGGACCGTGTCCGCTGAGATCGACGAATCGTTCTCCCGCAAGGTTACCAAAAGCCGCTCCGCGCGCCGGCATACCGTTCGGGCTAGATGCAAAAATGCACCGGCGTGCGTTCCACCGGGATGAATAAAATTCGCCAGCGGTTCGAGATCGCGCTGCGCTTCGTCGATTGCGACCTCCAGCGCCTGAGCATCGGCGGCGCCGATCAGCGGCATATCCGCCCAGCGCTTATCCGCGGGCGTTGCGAGCTCCGCGCC
>DASRSF010000076.1:0-8205 GCA_035656615.1 Vulcanimicrobiaceae bacterium
CAGGTTGGTCAAGGTGAGGACGTCTTTTTGAAGATCCCCGTCGTACGCGATCCGCGTGGAACGCACCCAGGGAATGATTTGAAATAGACCGTTCCCGTCTTTCGACGTAAGCGTCAAATTCAAACTTGCCAGGCGATCGTACTCACGCTGAACGTCGTCCGTTCCCGGAACGCTGAACGTGGGATTGTACGCATCGTTCGGGCTGGTGTTGATCGGAATTTGGAATTGCGCGAGCTGGTTGGAAAAATTAAACGCTAGCGACGTGCGCTCGTTGAACGTCGTAATCGTGCGCAGAAACTCGTCGGCTTGCGAGGCATTGTCGTGCTGCTGTGTAAACGTGGGTGCGTCCAGTCCACGATTGCTTTGTTGCGAGTTGGCGTTGAAGAAAATCTCGGTTTTGCCGGCCTTCACTTCGTTGTTGAGGCTTGCCACCACTTGACCGTAGTTGCCGCCGCCAAAGCTCACGTAACCTTGGTCCGGAACCGTGAGATCGGAAGCCCGGCTGGAAATGATGTTCACGACTGCGCCCTGACGGTTGCCTCCGTACTCCGCAGGCATTGCGCCCGTGAAGATTTCCAGCGAATCAATGTTCTTGGGGTCGATCACTTCGGCGAAGTTGGAACTGGTTGCCAGCGGGAGTGGAGCACCGTCTATCTCATAGCTAATGCCGTGAAAACCGTGAGCGACGGGTTCATTGTATGAAAACCGGACGATTCCGGGAACCGTGGTGATCAGCTTGTTTAGGCTGTTGTTCGTCGGAAGCGCGGCAATTTGCTGACGGGTGATCGCATTTACCGATACCGGCGTTCCCGACGCGCCGCCATGCGCGGTTGTACTAAGATTCGCAATGGTGCGAAGGCCGCCCAGTGCAAAGTTGACGGTAAGCACTTGATCGGACGCGACGCTGACCGGGATTTTCTTCTCCGGCACGCCCCCGTAGGCGGCCGCCAGGGTGTAATCGCCGAACGGAACTTGTGAGAATACGTAGTTGCCGGTGGCGTCGGTCGTGGTGCGCAGCAATGCGCCCTCGCCCTCCAACCTGACGTTGACGCCGGCCGTCGGCTTATCGTTGACAAGCACCGTTCCGCGCACCAGACCGCTGGTAGCGGCAGTAGCCGGAATCGCTAAAACACAGATGAACGCGGCACAGATTGCCGCTAGAAACTTGGACACGGAGTCCCCCTCCTAAAACGCGTTGCTAAACTGGGTCGGTCTAGCAGAACGCCGGGGGCGGACGCGAAAAAAGGCGAAGCGCGTGCGCAAGCGCACAAGGGATGCGACGCGCGCCGGTACGTAGCGTAATGCCGCCGTTCGTTGCTTCACGGCGTACGAAAATTGAAGCCAGAAGCGCAACCGCGATACCCGCGATTACATGCGCAAAGGCATGAACGACCGCACGAACGACGACCGCGATCAGCGCGACTGCGGCGGCTGTGGCAAATATGGGAACGGCATGCTGTTGTTCGCACAGCTCAATGGTTGAAAACCAACCCGCGCCTGCGATCGCCGGCAAAAAGCCGTCGAGCAAAGCATGTCTCGCCGGAGCCGGCGAGACATGCGCAGTCAGAAGACGGCGCGCGCGCAGACCGACCACTGCCAGTAGGGCAAGGCCGGCACCGGTTAGGACGGCATTGTGCCAGGCAGCCCCGGCGGCGTGTTCGCCCCCGAATACCACGATATGAGCAAGCAGCGCGACCGGCAGCCCTAAAAGAAGGCTATTGAGCGATCGCCCGCTTGTTCTCACGATCGGTAGACCACTTCGGTCATCATGCCGTCCATCATATGAATTTCATTGTGGCAGTGCAACAACCACCGTCCCTTGGGAGCATCGGCGCGAAATCGCCAAACGATAGTACCGCCTTGCGCATGCACCAGCGTAGTGTCCTTGGCCAGCGAGGCGGCTAAGCGGCGGCCGTCGACGCCGACCAGGCGCAAGACGTGGCCGTGCAGGTGCATCGGATGATCCATGTCGGTTTTGTTTTGAAAGCGCACTTCCACCAAATCGTTACGGTTCACGTAGATTTTCTGCGTATGCGGATATGTTTGACCGTTGAGCGTCCAACGGCTGCTGCCCCATTCTCCGCCGCCGATCTGAAAACTGTATGAGCGCGCCGGCGTTCCGGCGACCTGCTCGTCCCACGAGCCGGATGCCGTTGCTTTCTCGTACGTGAAGTAGTCGACCCCATCAAGCATTTGCGGGCTGCTTTGTGGTGAAGCGTTTTCCATGCCGGGTGTGAAAACGACGGCGGCTTGCTGATACGTGAGCGGATCGCTGGAAATTCCCTGCAACAGCCACGCGCCGGGCGACGTAACGGTGAACCAGGCATCATACCGTTCACCCACTCCAACCCGAAGCGCGTCGACGTCTATCGGACGCGGCAATGGATTGCCGTCGCTGTGTGTCACGGTTAACCGGTGGCCTGCCAGGCGCACGTAACGCGTCTGCGTCGGATTTGCGTTGAGAATTCGCAATCGAATACGCTGCCCCGGCTTCACCGCTAGTTTTTGCGTTTGCGGATAGCACGCGCCGTTGATACAGTGCGCAGCGTAGGCGACTTCGTCACCCATCTTGTCGCCGGGCTCCATCTCCATCATTTCGGGCGATCCCATGGGGTCGATCATCGATGCCTTACTTACGCCCATCATCGCTTGCCGTATTGTGTTTATTTTTGGTACGTCATGAAACACCAGCGCAAACTCCGCATCGGCGGGCTCGTCCTTTGGATCTTCAACGATGAATAAGCCGAAAAGCCCGCGCGCGAAACCGTCGCTGACGTGATCGTGATACCACCGTGTTCCCGGGGGATCAGGCGCATACTCGTACAAAAATGAACCGCCTGGTGGAACGGGCGGCTGCGTGAGGTTTTCCACGCCGTCCATGACGTTTGGAAGAACCATTCCGTGCCAGTGAATCGTCGCCGGTTGCGAGGTTTGATTGATGAATCGTGCGCGAAATCGTTGACCGTGCCGCACGCGCAACACTGGGCCCGGAATGGTGCCGTTAAAAGCGGCTCCCGCGATCCGTACGCCGGGCGATGGTGCAAACACACGGCTTGCCGCGGTGAGCGTATAATCGACGGTGTCGTCCGCCAACGCACGGCTTGAGAGTGGCGCCAGGCCGGCCAGAAGCATTCCGCCTGCAGTGCTCTGCAAAAACCGGGAGCGTTTCATCACTGTCCCACAGTGAGCGGTACGTTCAACGTGCTTCCGTCGTACTGAACCTTGACCGTCCACGGGCCGCCCATTGAAAAGACCACGTGGCCCGTGAAAATATGGGGATCCGTACCTGAAGGCCGTAAGTGCACCAGCCGCGTTTGCATTGTGCTGCTGCCCATTTGCATCACCGGAAGAACGCTCACCTGGTGTGGAACGTTACCGGAAAACTTTACGGTAATCGTTGCTTGATCGATGGGCGATGCCGGGTTGAACGTCACCACCGGCGCCTGGCCAGCCGTCCCGCCGTCCAAATTCCAGAGGTATGCCACGATTGCGGATACCTGGTTTGCGCTCAAGTCAAAGCTCGGCATCGGCGCCCGCGGATGCACGATCGCCTCGCTAATCTGCGCTGCGCTGCGACGATGCTCGATGCCGTACAGCGCGGGACCCGCCGAAGTTCCCTTTAATTGCGCGCCGTGGCATCCAGTACAGCCATTGGCTTGAACCAGTGCGGCTCCTTGGTTTGAGGCGGTAGCGCCGGCCAGGCAAAAGGTAAGGGCCAAGCACGCTGCGCGCACCGGCCCGGCAAGAAAGAAATAGTGTCCTTTCACTTCATCCGAATACTACCACTCGGTGAAGAACAATACATTCGGCAGATTGCTGCCCACGGGGTTTCCCGTTCCGATGGTGATCCAAATCACTTCGTGCGAGTACAGGCCGATGAGGGTCGGATCGCCCGTATACAACGTGTACGTGTTCGAACCGATTTCGGACTTGGTTCCGGGTCCGCCGCGGCCGAATTGTCCCGACGTGTAGATCGAGACCGGACCGCTGAGTGGACCAAGATTCGTTGGACCGATCGTAATGCCCCAGACCGCTAGGAAGTCGCCCAGCGTGTATTTGGCGCCCTGTTGGAAGGCGAGCGGTGCGTTTGCGCTTTCTTGGTGGATTAAACCGCTGGCGTCGTGCGTGTGCGTTTCGTAATAGCACATGGTCGCGTAGTTCGTCCAGTTCGGAATGCCCTTGTAGGTCGATTCGCCTTCCGGATTTGCCATACCGATGCCGTCCGGTAGCGCAACTTCTTTTCCGTTGTAGTAAATGCCGACGAACGTGTGCACGTGGTAGCCGGTGCCTTGCGGCGGCAGAGCCCCCGTGTCCATAGATTGCAGACACGGAACGTTATCCGGGCCGATCGTTTGCGGCGGGCTCGTTAAAGGTCCATGACCGCCGGCGGGATAGTCGCCGTCATTGGGGTCCTCGCCGATTCCGCCCGGGAACATCGTGTCGTCGCCGTTGATCTGGCCGTTTCCGGCGCCGCGCACCTGCGACCGGTTTGGAGTCGTTGAAGGCTGCGGTGTCGGCGTCGGTGACGCGGTGGGCGTCGGTTTAGGCGTTGGACTTTGCGTCGGGGTTGCAGTCGGAGCCGGCGTCGGACTATGCGTTGGCGCTGTGGTTGGGCTCGAGCTGGGTTTTGGGGTCGACGTGGGCGGTGGAGCACCACCGGACGAACCGGTCGGAGCCGGTACGTTGGGCGTGGATCCGCCCCCGCCGCCGCCGCAAGCGGCGAGCGCACCCAGGGCGAGTGTAAAAGCGAAGACGTAACCGAGCCGGGCCAAGCGCATAGAATCCTCCGGTGAGGGCTTTCAGGCTCTCATCGTACGTTCACTACGCTTCATGAACCAGGGACGCGCGGCCGCCCCGGCAGGGACAAATGGCCTTTCGGCTAGTTTTTTTCGCTATGGATTCGCGAACCACACCACGTTGGGCAGCGAGGCTCCGGTTGGGTTGCCGGTTCCGACCAAAATCCAGACGATGGTGTGCGAGTACAGCGGAATTTGCGTTGGATCACCGGTGTAGAGGGTGAACGTGTTGGACGGTGTTTCACAACTCTTCGATCCGTACGTGCATTGCTGCGAACTGTTCAGCGGTCCGGTGTAGATACTCACCATGCCGTTGAATGGCCCGAAATTCGAAGGGCTGATCGAAACACCCCAAATATCGAGGAACGTTCCCAGCGTGTAGAGCGACATCGTGCAGAGAGGAACGTAATTCGCGGCCGCGCCGCACGTTGGTGAGGGCGCCTCCATATGGATCATTCCGGTCGCGTCGTGAGTGTGCAAGTAGTAGAAGCACTGTGCGTACACCGTGATGCCGCTGTATCCGTCGGTTGCCGGATTCGTCGAAGGCGACTCGACGTTCGGATCGACCATGCCTATAGCATCCGGGATCGCAATCTGCTGACCGTTTACGTACAAACCAACGAAGGCATGAACGTGATAATTATTGGGCATCGAACTCGCGCACGGAATCCCGTCGACGTCTTGACCTTGGCCGCCGCCCTGCGCCGTTGCCCCGGGATCGCCCGGTTCCAGGTTGCCTTCGCCGGTGTTGTTGTGCGTGTTCGGCGCGCTGCTTAGAATCTGATCGTCCGTGCCGTTAACCGAACCATTGCCTGCATCGTCACCTTTGGTAGCGTTCGGCGTTGCCGTCGGCGTCGGACTTGGCGTGGGGCTCGGCGTGAGCGTCGGCGTTGCCGTGGGAGAAGGCGAAACAGTCGGCGACGGCGAGACGGACGGCGAAGCCGTAGGGGACCCGGACGGCGCGGTCGAGGGGCTCGTGGACGGTCGCACCGAGGGCGTTGCCGTCGCGGTGGGCCGCGGCGAGGGATCAGCCGGAGTTTGTTTGGGCGTGGGAACAGTACTTCCGCCACCCCCGCCGCCGCACGCGACAAGGGCCAAAATCGTGAGCGCGGCAGCCACACCGCGGGTCGCGCGAGTTCGCATGGGTACTCCCGTGAAGGCGAAAAATACTTGCTCTATCGTAGCGGTCGCCGCCTTACCGGGTCAGGGTGCGTCCGGCCGCAGGGTACGGGCCCTCCGGGCTGCCGCATCTCCTACATCCGTCCGGGTGTTATCCGACTACGGGGACAAAGGGGTGGCCTTGAGCCGGCGTCTAATAACCGCGACCCCGCCCCCGCGGAAGTAATCTCGGAGAACGTGATGAGTGCCCGTCTACCCGCCGAAAACAGCGATACCGTCAATCTGGTGTGCGCACTGCTTGTGCGCTACCCCGAGATTGCTTCGATGCGCTGTACGCCGGGCGAAGGCACTGTGCAGTTCACCTTCGCGGTAACCGGGCGGCTCGACAAGAAACGTCAGCAGTCGCTGACCGATGACATTGCGGCGCACGTCGAAGGCTTTCTCACGCTGGCCGCCGAGGGCGGCGAGGTGCGCGTGGACTGCGAATCGGATCGCGCGATGAGCTTCGTGCACGTCACCCGCGACCTCGACACGTTTACCAAGGACGAGCTGGCAATGCTCACGGGTTTGTTCGCCGAGCGATTCGCCGGCGCGCTGGTTCGCAATCCGGTACCCGAGGAGCACCCGGACGAAGATCCGGCGTTTCAAGAAGAACTCGTTGAGTGCGCCATCGAAGCGTTGCGTGACCCCGCCCAGTCCAAGAGCCTCGTCGGGTTCCGCGAAGAGAAGCGCGTTCTGGTGTACTTCTTGAAATCTCAGAAGAAAGCGAAGGCTTCGGCCCGCCGATAGCTACCAAAGTCACCCTCTTACTCGTTGGCGACGTCGTCGGCTCGCCCGGCCGCGAAACGCTTAAACGATGCGTCGGGCTCGCGCGCGACCAATTCCACGTGGACGCCTGCATCGCCAACGGCGAAAATGCTGCGGGCGGCTTTGGTTTGACCACGCCCACCGCCCAAGAAATGTTTGAAGCCGGGGTGGATTTTATAACCAGCGGCAATCACATTTTCGATAAACGCGAGTTCAAACCGCAGCTCGAGGCGAGCGAACGTATCATCCGGCCGCTGAACTATCCGCCGGGCACACCGGGCCGGGGTGCCGGCTACATCTCCGTGAACGGCGCCCAGGTCGCGGTGCTCAACGTGATGGGACGCACCTTCATGCCGCCCATCGACGACCCGTTCCGAGCCGTCGAGGCGGCCCTGGAGGACGTGAGTCCTCGTACGCGCCTTATCGTCGTGGACGTGCACGCGGAAGCGACCAGCGAGAAAGTCGCCCTGGCCAGGTATCTTGACGGACGCGTCTCGGCCATCTACGGTACTCACACACACGTTCAAACAGCAGACGAGCAGATTCTGCCGGGAGGGACGGCATATCTGACCGACGTCGGAATGACGGGTCCGAGTGAAGGTGTCATAGGAATGGAAGCTGGACCGGTTCTAGACCGATTCACCTCCGGTTTTTCCGAACGTTTTTCAGTACAGAAAGCCGGTACCAAACAATTCTGTGCTGCAGTTGTTACAATAGACGTGGAGTCCGGGCGCGCGACGGAAATTAGGCGCATATTCCAGCGAGGCATAGCATGATACAGGATCCGGAAAAGCACGTCACCAGCAGCATTCTCAAAGTCTCGGCAAAGAGCAACCCTAATTCCGTCGCAGGGGCGCTGGCTGCAGTTTTGCGCGAACGGGATAGCGCCGAACTTCAAGCGGTGGGCGCCGGAGCAATCAATCAGGCGATTAAAGCCGTTGCCATTGCGCGCAGTTATTTGCGCTCCGCGCAAATCGATTTGGTTTGTGTGCCCGCGTTCATCGACGTGGAAATCAACGGCAACGAGCGCACGGGCATATCGCTCGCCGTAGAACGCCGTTTAACGACGTAGTTTGCTGGTCGACTTCCATTCCCACACGTGGGAAAGCGACGGAACGCTTTCGCCGCAAGCGCTTTGCGAGGCTATGGTCCAGGCAGGCGTTCGCATTTTCTCTATTAGCGATCACGATACGCTAGCCGCCTATGGCGCGTTTTCCGCACCGCCGCACGTTCGCGTGGTCACCGGCATCGAAATAAACACCACCTACGACGACGGCGAAGTTCATATACTCGGTTACCGTTTGCCGCTGGACGACTCGCCGTTGACGCGGGTCATCGAAGAGAATCGCGCAGCTCGACGCGCACGAGTCGCGCGGATCGTCGAACAATTACGCGGAGCGGGTCACGATATTTCGCTCGAGCAGGTACACGCCGAAGCGAGCGAGCGCGCCTCGCTCGGCCGCCCGCACGTCGGCAAGGCGCT
>DASRSF010000077.1:0-4565 GCA_035656615.1 Vulcanimicrobiaceae bacterium
AGGCCTTCTTCCCACACGCGGCGTCGCTCCGTCAGGCTTTCGCCCATTGCGGAAAATTCCTCACTGCTGCCTCCCGTAGGAGTCTGGGCCGTTTCTCAGTCCCAGTGTGGCTGGTCGCTCTCTCAAACCAGCTACCCATCGTCGCCATGGTAGGCCATTACCCCACCATCTAGCTAATGGGACGCAGTCCCGTCCGAAAGCGGATTGCTCCTTTCATCGACGAGAGATGCCTCTCATCGATCGTATGCGGTATTAGCTAACCTTTCGGCTAGTTATCCCCCACTGTCGGGAAGGTTGACTACGTGTTACTCACCCGTCTGCCGCTGGGTATTGCTACCCCGCTCGACTTGCATGTGTTAGGCACGCCGCCAGCGTTAGTCCTGAGCCAGGATCAAACTCTCCATAAAAATCTTATGGAGCCTTGTTGGCTCTAAATTATCGCTGACTATAATGGATGGATTGCGAATCCATCCGCGCAGCACGACAAAATTCCATTACGGACGTTTATCGGACTACGCTAGTCACAAAGTTTGTACGCTCAGACGTCGGAAGGACCGGTGGAACGGTGCCTTCTCTCGCCTGAGTAAATATCTCCAGAGACTCCAAAAAACAAAAAACGCCTTACGGCGCTTGTCTTCAGAGTCAGAGACCCACAGACTTATGCGCTACTGCACTGTTCAGTTTTCAAGGAACGAACACCGATGCCGAACCTGCTTGGTTCGGACCTCGCGGCCTCACAATTTGTGTAGGGCACCGGAGTCACGACGAGCATCATACCGCGCCCAAGATCGCCTGTCAACTGTATTCGTGAAGAAATCGAGAATGCGTCGGAAGCACTACGGAAGGCAGAGATTTATGCACAACCTGCGCTCGACCGGTGGATACGGCGGGATTCCGCTCGCCGCATCCAAGACCCGCGATGTCGCTCCTAGGTTTCGCGTCGACGCCCGGACCCGGCGGATTTCTCACGCCGCCGCCGCCGCTGCGCTTTAACGCGATTGCCGCAGACCCGCATGCTGCACCAAGCGCCCGAACCGTTCTTGGAGCGGTCGTAGAACGCCCAACGGCAACTTTCCTTGCGGCACGCTTTGAGCCGGCGCCATGTGCCTGAACCGATCGCCTCGTAAATCAGAGCAAACAGACGCCCGGTGAGCCGATCGATCCGTTCCCCGCTTGGCGCCAGTGTCAAGTTCGATGCGGGACCCACCTCCATCTTAAAAGAGGGTACGCACGCAAATGGGGTCAGTCCGCGCCACGCTTCCTGCAGATCTCCCGCACCCCCATGGCTCTCCAGCACGCGGCGCAGCGCCTCCCGAAATTCCCGCAGGAACGCGAGCTCCGAAGAGAGGGGTTCCGCTAGGCCGGCTTGGGCACACCATTGCGCCAAGCTGCCGTCGGCAGCTTGGAGATCCATTTCGTCCTCCGGCTCAACGGTATTTACAAACGAACGAACGACCTCGAGCGAGCCGGGCGCAGAAGATGATGACATTAGGAACACATCATATCACCATCAAACCGGGTTGACAAGTTACTGTTAACCAGCGTATCATTTTAACAGGTTACCAACAATCTCACAGGTAGAACCCACAATGAATGAGCCAAGCCGCTGCGTGCCACTCGTGTTCGACTATGTTGAACTTCGTTTGCGGATGCCGGTCCGAAAGGCCGACGATCCGTTGATGCGCGAGTCGGGTATCGCGCTTCCAATATCTCGCGTGCTATAGAAACAAACGACGGAGGCTGTTTGATGCTCCTGGATCACATCGACTTACGCGTATCCGACCTTCCTCGCGCCAGGATGTTTTACGATCCGCTGTTTACCGCTATGGGTCTAACGCACGTCAACGCTGATGCGGAGTCTGCCGGGTACCACCCGCCCGGCGAACCTCCTAACGCCCCCTTCGTTTGGGTGGTTCAGGAATCGACCCACCAGCCGAACGGGACGCGGGTCGCTTTTGCGGCCCCGTCCCGCGCAGCCGTGGACGACATTGCCGGGATTGCCCGGCAGTCCGGCGCACGCGCTTTCGAAGCGCCGGCGATCATTTCCGAGTATGGAACAAATTATTATGCCGCGTTCTTTGAGGACGCCGACGGTAATAAATTAGAAGTCTGTTACCGGGGCAACGTTTGAGGACTTAGCATCGCACGAAGAACGCCTTCAAGTATTCCGTTTCGGGCATGGCCGGGTGTATGGGATGATCGGGCGCATGGCTGTGGCGTTCCAAAATTTGAATCCGCCTGCCGTTCTCCCGGGCCGCGCGCAGTATCGCTCGCAAGAGCATCGGCGGCTCCAAATGGTGCGAACACGAACACGAAACCAACATTCCGCCGGGAGCGACGACGCGCATGGCCGCGCGGTTGAGGCGCTCGTACAACGCTTCGCCGGCGGCGATGTCCTTTCGACGCTTTATCAAGGCCGGCGGATCGATGATCACCACGTCAAAGTGATCTCCTTGCGCCGCAAATTCGCGCAGCAACTCCAACGCGTCGCCCGCCCGTGTGTCTATGCTCACGTTATTCGCCGCGGCGCATTGGATTGCGACATCGAGTGCAGGAACCGAGCTGTCGCAACAGAGCACCTGCGATGCGCCCATCAATGCGGCGCGAACGCCCCATGAACCAACATACGCGTACATATCCAGCACCCGCTTGCCGCGGACGTAGCGGGCTAGACGCGAGCGGTTGTCGCGCTGGTCGTAGAAATACCCGGTCTTCTGACCGGTTCGAAGCGGTGCGTAGAAGTGTGCACCGTCCTCGATGACCCCCGCGATGTCGGGCACATCGCCGATCGGTTCGTCGAACGCGTCGATCCCTTCGATCTGGCGAACGGAGCCCGCGCTGCGCAGCAATATGCCGCGCGGCTGCGCAACGATCGTCAATGCCTGCAAGATCATGCTTCGCATCCGAACGATACCGGCAGTGTTGAGCTGCGCGACGAGCACGTCCCCGTAACGATCGACGACCATGCCGGGACACCCATCGGACTCACCGTACACCGCACGGTAATGTGGCCCGGGGTATATGGCCTGGCGCATACTGAGCGCGCGTTGAAATCGCCGCGTCCACCATGCGGCGTCGATCTCGGCTCGTGCATCGCTGGTGAGAATACGCGCGCAGATCAGGGCGCCGGGATTCACGTACGCCGTACCGACCGGTTTTCCGGCGGCGTCCCGGACAACGGCGATGTCGCCCGCTTCAAAGTTCGTTAGCGGCGAACGGTCGACGTCGACCTCGTTGCTGAAAATCCAGGCATGTCCCAAACGGACGCGGCGGTCGGCCCGCGCAAGCAAGTACAGATCCCGCGCCACGTTACGCCGCTTGCGAAGCGCGTTCAACGCGGCGCTGGAGTTCTTCTTCTTGGCTTTCCAGCGAGGCCGCCACGGAAAACTGCGCGCGCGCGCGATCGAGGTTGTGGCCGGACCGATGCACGCGAAAATACCGGTCGCCTTCCAAATAATCCGTCAAGAAACGAATGCCGTTCTCGAACGCCAGCACTTTACCGGCCATCACAAACGCGCTACGCTCGGCCGCGCTACATAACGATTGGCTGCCGCACAAGAACCCCGCTGCTACGGCTTCAAAGAGCTCGGGATCCACAGATACTTTGCCGGGATCCGGCTCATCTTCGGCTGCAGTTGTTGCGGACGTTCGTATGAGCTCACCGACGTCGTAGAGGAGCAGGCCGGGCATGACCGTGTCTAAATCGACGATGCACAACGCCTGTCCGGTTTCTTGGTCGAAAAGGACGTTGGTGATCTTCGTGTCGTTATGAGCGGCGCGGACCGGTACGTCGTGGGTTCTGGCGAAGTTGAGTAGTGCGCCGGACAACGGTTCAAATTGTATCGCCGCAGCGATCTCCGGTTTTGCTTGGCGTGCACGATTGCACGCGTCCGAATCTATTGCGGCAAGCAACGCGCGAAAGCGCGCAGGCGTGTCGTGAAAACCGGAGATCGTCTCTTGCAGCATGCCGGGCGGCAGATCAGCAAGATGGGCGGCAAACTGCCCGAAGCCGCGCGCCGCTTCATATGCATCTTGGGCGCAATTCACACGCAGCCGCGCCGTCGTACCCTCAACGTAGCGATAGGTCCGCCAATATTCGCCATTGTCCGTGTGAAGGACATAGGAACCATCGCGAGCCGGAACCAGCTGCAAAACGCGGCGCTCCGCGTCCGGCACACCGCCGGCAAGGAGCTTGCGCTGGATATGCGCCGTGACGCACGCAACGTTCTCGCTTAGACCGTACGGGTTGCAAAATACCGTCGTGTTGATACGCTGATGAACGTACCTGTAAATGTGCGCGCCGCAGCGGTACGATACGAAGTACGTATCGTTGATGTGGCCGCCGGTGTAGCGTTCGGCGGCCACAATGTCACCGTCTATGGCAAATCGTAAACCGATCGCCGCAAGCATGGGGCGGTTCTTTACCGCCCGCTGGCCTAACGCCTGGGGACCGCCGGTGTTTAACCGGTTTTACGCGAGATGGACTTGGCTTGCTGGAACAGGAGCAGGTAGTCGTGTCCGCCGGCTTTGCTGTCGGTTCCGGACATATTGAATCCGCCGAAGGG
>DASRSF010000078.1:0-6889 GCA_035656615.1 Vulcanimicrobiaceae bacterium
TCGTCGAACTTGCGCCGCTCTCGGACGGAACGCTGATCCTCAATGAACTCGCGCCGCTGTTCGGCGTGCATGCCGCCGGCGATCGTACGCTGCTCGATGCGCTGCTCGCCGCGCTTCGGCCCAAGCACGCTTTGCTGATCATTGATAATTGCGAGCACCTGGTCGATCCGGCAGCCGACATCATTGAAAGGATCTTGCGCGCATGTCCGCGCGTACACATTTTGGCAACCAGCCGCGAAGCGTTGAAGATTCCGGGCGAAACCGTCCACCGGGTCGCTTCGCTGGATGAAGAAGCCGGCATCGCGTTGTTCGCCGAACGCGCCGGGGCGGCAAGCGACTCTTTCGTGCTTAATGAGGCAAATATCGCGACCGTTGCGAAAATTTGCCGGCGGCTGGACGGAATCGCACTTGCCATTGAGCTTGCGGCGGCGCGCGTACGGGCCGTTGACGTCAACGAGCTCTTTGCCCGCTTGGACGAACGTTTCCGCATTTTAACCGGTGGTAGCCGGACGGCGCTTCCACGTCAGCAGACGATGCGCGCCCTGATTGACTGGAGCTACGATCTCCTGACCGCTCCCGAACAAGCGCTGCTTCGGCGCGTCGCGGTTTTCAACGGCGGCTGGACGCTCGATGCGGCAACCGCGATCTGCGCGGACGATGATTTGCAGTCATGGGACATCCTGGATTTGTTGACCTCGCTGGTCGATAAGTCGCTGGTCACCGCGGAGCTCAATGATGCGCTCATCAGCGGATCCAAACTGCGCTATCGTTTGCTTGAATCGACGCGCCAGTACGCATCGGAAAAACTGCAGGCGAGCGGGGAGCGTCAACGCCTGCGCGCAGCGCACGCGGCGTACTTTACGTCCGTCGCCGAAAAAGCCGAACACGCTTGGAAAACCACGCCGACCAAAACGTGGCTTCCGCCGCTGGAATCCGAGATCGATAACTTCCGCGGCGCGCTGAACTGGACGCTGAACGAAAAAGAAGATCGCGAGCTCGGGGGGTTGCTTGCAGCTGCCCTCTGGCCGATGTGGACCGAACTCGGTACACGTGCGGAAGGCATTCGCTACGCTGAGCGCGCGTTGGCGTTCGCGGATGAGCTGCCGCCGCTGACTCGCGCGCGATTATGGTTCACGGTAAGCATACTCTCGCAACACGCGTGGAAAAAGACGGTCGAAACAGCCGAGAAGGCACGTGCGCTGTTCATGGACCTTGGCGACGAAGCGGGCGCGATGCGCACTAATCTTAGCGCGGGCGAAGGTCTAACTCGTTTGGGTGAGCTCGAACGCGGCAACGACAAATTGGTGGAAGCGGTTGACTTTTTTCGTGCGGCGCGCGAAGAACGGTGGACGAATTATACGATGTCGGCGCTGGGGCGTAACGCACTTTGGCGTGGCGAAGCGCAGCTTGCGCGCGATCGTTTTTCTCACGTCCTGACGACGGCTCGCGCGCAAGGCGATGACCGGCTCGTCAGCGTGATCATGAACAACCTGGCGGAATCCGAATTCAATGTCGGTAATATCGACCGCGCGATCGAACTGGGCCAGGAAATCATCACACGCGATCGGATGCGGCACGATCCGGACTCCCTCTGTTTCGCGCTCACGAATATCGCTGCATACTTCATCGCCGCTGGCCGTATCGAAGAAGCGCATCCGATGGCAATCGAGGCGCTGCGGCGGTCGCTCGACCTGCAACTCGACGGCCTTATCGCCGGATCGATTCAGCACCTGGCCTTCATTGCGGCCTTACGCGGCGAACACGAACGAGCCGCGTTGCTGTTGGGCTTCACCGACACGTTCTTAGCTAAAGGTGTTTCGCCTCGGGAGATGACGGAGCAACAAGAGTACGACCGGCTCATGCCAATTCTTCGCGAGGGTTTGGGCGAGCAACGGCTCAAGGAACTGCTCGCGCAAGGCCGCGGCATAACGAACGAACACGCAGCTGCCGACGCGCTGGCAATCTAAACAATGGCCGGCGAGGTGTACATCACAGCGTTGTACGACGACTTCGTGGCGGCGGCGCGCACGTTATTTTCGCTCGGTGTAGCGGGTATGCAACCCGATGATATCTGCGTTGCGATGAACCGCCGTGAGGAATTAATGGACTTATGCGAGCGCATTGCAACGGTGCCGATTGAGTCGAATATCGCACGTCAGCTGCAGGAAGCCGGAATACGCGCGGAACGTGCCGAGCATTGCGAGCGTCAGGTCGAAGCCGGCGCGGTTCTGCTGTTGTTGCGATCAAACGGATCTGCCGAGGCTATCAATGCTGCGCTGGCCCAAAGCGGCGGAGATTTCGAAGCGCAAGCAATGGCCGAACCGCAGAATCGCGCGGAGGAGCCAGAGGATACGCAACCGCAGATCGCAACCGCCGTACCGGAATCCACGCCCGTGCCATTGCCCGTGCCGGCTACGGGAGCTTTTGTTTTGTGCATGCAACCGATCTTTGAACTGCGCTCGGGCGTTGCAACTCGAGCCGAAGCCTTGCTTCGTTACGACGCGCCCGATCGCGCGCTCATCGCATGGCCGCAGTTCGATCGCGCGGGAATCGTGCAAACAATGGCGACGCGCTGGGCGCTGGCGCAACTGCTGCAGCGAGCGCCGCACTGGCATCGGGAGCACGGCATCGACCGGGTTCACCTGAACGTCACACTGAGCGAGGAGACCTCGCTGAATTCCATCGTCGAAGCGCTCGCGTCAAGCGCCGTAAGCGACCGGAAATCGATCGCGATCGAGCTCAGCGTTATGTCGCGCGTCGATCACTGCGTGCTCGAAAATGCGCTGCGCGCCTTGCACGGCCTGGACGTGGAAACCGGTATCGATTTGGACGAAGTGACCTCGGCCAATATTCCGGCGCTTCATGGTTTGCCGTTTTCGTTCTTGAAGATTCGCTCGCAAGACGCAAGATACGTCGCGATTGAAACGTTACCGTGGGATGTATTCCTGACGCGCGTGCAATCGCCGTTGCCGTGGGATGATCTACGCGATCGGGGAGTAAAATTTGTTCAAGGATTTGTGCTTGAGCCGCCGCTGCCCATCGCCGACTTCGAAGTGCAGGTCAAATCCGGAAGATTTTCGCGAAGGAATCCAACAGTTGGCGCTTCCCCGTGATCCGAACCAAGTGCTGAGCGAGCGCGTCGCGCGGCGTGACCTCACCGGACATAAGGGTTTATGTTTTCACGAGTGGGTTCTTTTCAGCGAACGCACCGTTCGGGTTGGGTTTGACCCAGACGATCAGGTCCCAAATTCCCGGCATATCGAAGACGGTAACGACCTGTGATGGGTTGGCGACGCGCCCCATCTTCACAAGCTGAGCGGCGGTCGGGTGTGCGGGATCGCCTCCTGCGGCCCGATAGCGCCCGGCCATGATGTACTTGTCATACTGCAGCTTTCCGTCCGTGCCTTTGACTACGTAGTGCACGTGATCGTCGAATTCGTACCAGCGGCCGGGATTGACTCCGAAAAGGTTGGGTCGGCCCGTTGAAACGTTTGTCGTGGAGAAGTCGGCGCCAAGCAGATTCCCCGACGTGTCGTACCAAAGCTGGCTCGGATGGCGCAAATCTGACGAATTCCACTGCATGTTCGCGTAGCTAATTGCGCCCGTCGGGTCTTCGTTCGTGTAGCGCACATAGCCGGCACGCTGCGCATCGGCGGCCGTGGGGAAACGCTTTTGTAAGTCCGACTGTATCGAGCTCACGAAAGCACGTTCCGAACTGCTCAGCGGTCCGGTATACGTGGGCTCCTTATCCGCTAAAGCGGTAGCCGTCGCGGCGGCCAGCGCCAAAGTAAGTATCGTGAGATAACGAATCATCATTGGTTCAATTCCCTTCGGCCTGCAAAGCAATTCGAGCGTACACTCCCACAACGCGCATAGACCAGGTTGGTGACCGGTGTGCCTTTTACCCGCGAGCGAACGAGCGCCCGGCAGTTTGGCTTTATAGACAGGCGCGTTTTCGAGCTTTCCGAAATCTCGAAGATATGCGGACGCGCCGGCGGGGTGCACGACCTACGGGCACCGTGGTGTTCCTGTTTACGGACATCGAGGGAAGCACCACGCGGTGGGAAACGCACGGCGCTGCAATGCGGGATGCCGTGCAGGCTCACGATGCGATCGTGCGCGCTTGCGTGGAACGTCACGACGGATACATTTTCAAAACCGTTGGTGACGCGTTTTGTGTCGCGTTTTCCTCGCCCCAACAAGCATTGGGGACTGCCCTTGAAGCGCAGAGCGCACTCGGCGGTGGCGACTGGAGCGCAGTCGGCGGTCTGCGCGTGCGAATGGCGTTGCATATCGGAGTTACGGACGAGCGGGACGGCGACTATTTCGGTGCAGCGGTCAATCGCGTCGCTCGACTGCTGTCCGCAGCACACGGCGGACAGATCGTTGTTTCAGGAGTTCTCGCGGATACATTGGGAACGCAGCTCGCGCCGGGTGTTTCGCTGCGCGCCTTGGGAACGTTTCGGCTCAAGGATTTGCGTGATCCTGAGCGAGTCTTCCAAGTTCTCGCCGACGACCTGCCGTCGTTCTTCAAGCCGCTGCGTACCCTTGAAGCGGTTCCCAACAATTTGCCGCAGCAGACGACCACGTTCATCGGCCGCGAGCCCGATATCCGGGCGATATTGCAACTGTTGCGGGAATCGACGCTCGTAACGATTGCGGGGCCGGGAGGCGTGGGAAAGACGCGCACGGCGATTCAGTGCGCCGCCGAAACGATAGACCGCATGAGCGGCGGCGCCTGGTTCGTCAACCTGGCTCCCCTCACGGATCCCTGGCTTGTCGTAACGACGATCCTGCGCGCTTTGCAAGTGACCTCTGGGGATGAAGATCCGCTAGAGACACTGGTTGCATATCTGGCGGAGCGAGAAGTATTGCTGGTCCTGGACAACTGCGAACATCTGCTCGAACAATCGGCGCATACGGTGCAAACGCTGCGGGCGAGTTGTCCGCGCGTGACGATCCTTGCTACCAGCCGGGAAGCCTTGCACGTGGACGGCGAGCGCGTCTACCGATTGCCGCCGCTCGATGCCTCCGACGCGTTTCGCTTGTTCGTGCAGCGTGCCCAAGCTGCGGTTCCCAGTTTCTCGTTCGACGATTCGAGCGCCGGCGTGATCGAAGCAATTTGCGCGCACCTTGACGGCATACCGCTCGCTGTTGAATTGGCTGCCGCGCGCGTTCGCGTGCTGTCACTGGACGAATTATTCCAGCGTCTGAGCGAACGTTTCCGGCTTCTGACGGGCGGCAGCCGTACGGCACTTCCCCGGCAGCAAACGCTCCGAGCGCTCATCGACTGGAGTTACGATCTCCTGACCGACTCGGAGAAGATGCTGTTTCGGCGCGTGTCGGTGTTCAACGGCGGTTTCACGCTCGAAGCCGCCACCGAGGTTTGTAGCGATGACGAACTGGACGAATGGGCAATCTTGGATCATGTATCGTCGCTCGTCGACAAATCACTGGTGGGCTCCTCACAGTCATCGGCGCGCTTTTATATGCTGGAAAGCGTCCGAGAGTACGCGCGCGGGCGCGCGAACGAGGCGGGTGAAGCCCTTTGGGTTGCAGAGCGTCATGCCGCATTTTACAGGAAGATCGCCCAACGTCTCTATAGCGAGTGGGATCGCAGCCCCTCCATGCGCACCGTTACCCCGGTGCTGCCGGAGTTGGATAACTGTCGTGCCGCGCTGCATTGGACGATAGACGAGCAGCACGATCCCGCGCTCGGCGCGGATATCGCCGCTGGTTGCGCTCCCATGTTCATTCAATTGTCGTTGCTTTCGGAAGGCAGCGACTGGTGTAAGCGGGCGCTGGAACACCTTCCGAAAGATCGGCCGGACGCTCAAGCACGCTTGGAATACGTGTTGTCGATGTTATTCAATAACCAGGCCGCATACGGGCCGGCGTTAGCGGCCGCTGAGCGCAGTGTTCATTTGTTTCGCGCAACGAACGATGAGCGCGGAACGATTCGAGCGCTTTCGCAAGCAGCCCAGCAATATGCGCGCGCGCGCAAATTCAAGCGAGCGCGCCCGCTGGCGGAAGAAGCGATGGAGCGTGCTCGACGCAGCGGCGATGCGCATCTTTTTGCGAGCGTGACGCGGCGTTGCGCGTTCTCATTGCCGCCGTCCGAAATCGAACTGGCACGATCGCAGTTCGCGGATGCCGTCGGCACGTTGCGTTCAATGGACGCCGAAGAAGAAGCGTGCCAGATGCTCGAATGGTGGGCGGAAGCCGAGGCCGCCGCCGGATGCTTTCAACAGGCCATTGAGATCGGCACACAGGCCCTGATGTGCGCCGATGAAACGGCGCAAATGCACCGGGCCAGCAACATCGCGGGATATTCTTTGGCAGCGGGAGATTTTGAGGGCGCGCAAGCCCATACGCGGCAAGCGCTTACGCTCGCAGTTCGCGCGCAACACGCACTGTTGACCGCGATCGCCATCGCGTACTTGGCACCGATTCGAGCTCGCGAAGATCCGCACGAGGCTGCACGCCTCTTTGGATACGCTCGGGCGCGGATGGCGGCGTTAAAATGGCGCGGGATCGCTTCGGATCAGTGTGCTCGCGAGAATATTCGGCGCCTGCTGCGCGAGCGCGTAAATGGTAAGACGCTTGCCGATTTATTTAACGAAGGTGCGGCGTGGACCCAAGACGAGGCGCTCGCGCACGCGAGGTTCTAGCACTTCGGCACGCCCATTGTACGCCGTTCGAGAGATGTTACGGTATCCGTGCATTGCTGATTCAATGTGTACGTGCCGGTTTGACCCGAACAGCCGGTAACCGCCGAATACGACCCGGTGATCTGTTGACTGCCGGTATTGTAGTTGCCGGTCGTGCTAAAGGTGCAGGTCGCGCCACCCGGCTGATCTTGTACGACCGCTCCGGATATGGAATTCGA
>DASRSF010000079.1:0-1849 GCA_035656615.1 Vulcanimicrobiaceae bacterium
GGCGACCTCGTGTTGCGGCTCGCCGCGCTGCTGCACGACGTCGGCAAGCCGCGTACCAAACAGGGGCCGCATTTTTATCGTCACGAGCAAATCGGCGCCGATATGACGCATGCTATGCTCAGCCGTCTGCGGTTTTCCACCGAGGTTGTGGAAACTACTGAACATCTGGTGCGCCAGCATATGTACCTGGCTGATCCCGATCTTTCGGATCCTGCGCTTCGACGCTTTATTCGCCGTATCGGACCCGCGAATCTGGACCGGCAATTTGCCTTGCGAGCCGCCGACATCGCCGGCAGCGGGATGCCCAAGCGCGGCGACTCCAACGAGCGCTTCCAGGCACGCGTGTATGCCGAAGTCGCGCGAAAGCCGCCGTTTTCCGTCAAAGATTTACGGGTCGACGGAGATGACGTCGTCAAGGTGATGGTGCAAAAAGGAGCGGCGCCGCAGGGTTTTCGCGGCGATAAGCGCGTCGGCGAGGCGCTGCAGTATCTGTTCGAGCAGGTCACCGACCAGCCGGAGCGCAATGAGCCGGACACGCTTACGGCGTTGCTGGACCAGTATTTCGGGGGTTCCTAACCTGTCGCGAATCATCGCGCTCGTCAACCAAAAAGGCGGAGTCGGTAAAAGCACCACGACGGTGAATCTCGGTGCTGCGCTTGGCGTTCTCGGCAAAACCGTATTAGTCGTTGATTTGGATCCGCAGGGAAATACCACGACCGGCCTGGGTTCCAACAAGTCCGAGCTGAAACGCGATGTTTACGATCTGCTGTTGCATCATGCCTCAATTGATGAGGTGTTGCGTCCGACGGAGATCGAAAATGTACAGTTGATCCCGGCGACGATCAACCTTGCGGGCGCCGAAATTGAATTGGTGTCCGCGCTTTCGCGCGAGAACCGTCTCAAAGGCGTGCTCGCATCGATTGCGCGCAGCTATGACTTCGTGCTCATCGACTGCCCGCCATCGCTTGGGTTATTGACCATCAATGCGCTTACCGCTGCCCAAGAAGCCATTATTCCGGTACAAGCGGAGTATTATGCGCTCGAGGGGCTCTCGCAGCTCACGAACGTCGTACGGCGCGTACAAGATGCGCTCAATCCGGAGCTTCACGTCAGCGGCGTGTTGGTGACGATGTTCGACGGGCGCACGAAGCTCGCAATGGAAGTGCTCGAAGAACTAAACGCCTACTTCCCACGCCAGATGTTCAAAACGCAGATACCGCGCAACGTCCGCATTTCGGAAGCGCCGTCGTTTGGCAAGCCGGTGATCTTGTTCGACGTAAAATCGCGCGGTGCGCAGGCCTACATGTCGCTCGCAAACGAGATGCTGGAGGCGCAGGAGCAGCGCGCCCTGGCTCAATGAGACCGCGGGTATGAGCAATGCGCCGAAACGCGCTCTGGGTCGCGGCCTGGGTGCGCTCTTAGGTGAAGGACCGATTCCGACGGCTCCGGCCGGGGCGGCCGGCGAAGCCATTCGGCAGATTCCCGTGGATCGCGTACGGCCCAATCCGAACCAGCCGCGAAAACTCTTCGATGCGGGCGCTCTGGACGAACTCAAACGTTCAATCGCCGAGCACGGTGTGCTCGTGCCGATTTTGGTTCGCGAGCGCGGCGAGGGCTACGAACTGATCGCCGGAGAGCGCCGCTGGCGCGCCTGCGCGGCATTGCGGCTGGATTCAGTTCCGGCAATCGTTCGGCACGTGTCGGACACGCACAGCCTGGAACTTGCGATCATCGAAAATTTGCAGCGCGAAGATTTGAACCCGCTGGAAGAAGCGCAGGGTATTCATCGTTTGTTGCAGGAATTTAATTTTACGCATGAGCAGGCAGCCTCGGCGGTGAGCCGCTCGCG
>DASRSF010000080.1:0-6945 GCA_035656615.1 Vulcanimicrobiaceae bacterium
GCGTCGGTATTGCGGTGCACGTTGAAGAGTTGGAGCGCGAGTCAACGGCTTCGCACATTCGCCGGCGTCTGCAAAATCTCGGCGAGGATCCCGCCGTACACGGCGTGCTGCTGCAGCAACCGCTTCCGCCCCATCTTTCCATCCGCACGATTGCCGACGCAATTCCGATCCACAAGGACGTTGACGGGACGCATCCGACCAATCAAGGCCGCCTCGCATTCGGAAGCGGCGCGCTATTCGTACCGGCTACGCCGGCCGCGGTTATGCTGTTGCTCGAACGCAGCCCGCACTGGCCGCTGAGCGGACGCAACGCGGTGATGGTTGGACGATCGGTGGTCGTCGGCGCACCGGTTGCAATGCTCATGCTCTCGCATGACGCGACCGTAACAGTATTGCACAAAGAATCCGCGTCTTTGCAACCGTATGTGCGCATGGCCGATGTGGTCGTCGTTGCGACCGGCGTGCCCGGGCTTATTCGCGGCGAAGATATTGCACCGGGCGCAACGGTGATCGACGTCGGCACGACGGTTGTGGACGACGAACTTAAAGGCGATGTGGATTTTGAAAGCGCCGTCAACGTCGCGGGCGCAATCACACCCGTTCCCGGAGGCGTCGGCCCGGTAACGAACGTTGCGCTGCTGCGCAACGTGATCAAAGCCGCTAATTTAGACTGAAGTATTTTCCGAAGAACCGCTCTTGCTCGCCGCGGTGAACGTGCTCGCCCTGATCTGCGCGCGCTTGTAGCTCTTGTTCGCGCTGTTCGAGTAAGGCTCGCAGCTGCGGCATGAGCCGGCGCAAGAAGCCCAACTCCGCTGCGAGACGCTGTTTGGTGCTATCAACTTCGAGCAGCCGTTGTTTTATTGAATCCGCAATCTGCAAGGCATCGCCCACGGCGAACGAGGTGGCCAGCGCATCCGCGGGCAGATCGACATTGCTTTGCTGACCGCTGAACTGCACAAGCAATTCGATGTATTCCAAGAACGCGTCACGCACGTCGTCGCGCAAGCGAGCGATTTCCGCGTCGTTTGCCGCATCGTCTTCGATCAAATCGGCATCTACCGTGAGATACGGCTCGCGGCTGACGATGCGTCGTATGCGAAATCGGCGCCGTCCCACGGTCGAGATGTAGTAGCGGCCGAAGGGCAACTGCGCCACGTCGACAATCTCGGCGATCGAACCGACATCGTGGGGTTCCACCCGAGCATCGCCGGCTTCTTCCCCTTCCCGAATCAGTACCACGCCAAAGCCTTCGCCGGATTCCAAGCACTCGCTGATCATTTGCTTGTAACGCGGTTCAAAGACGTGCAGGTTGAGCACCGCTCCCGGAAAGAGCACCGCGTTGAGCGGAAACAGCCGCAACCGCGTGGACATGGGCCCGTTGGGTTCCGTCGCAGTTGTAAGCGTGCCTGCCGCTGCAAACGAGCGTAGCCCTGCCCGGCGGTTCGGGGGATTCCGCGCGCTCTACACAAAGAGGGCGGTACATGCACGAGGTATCCGGATACTTGGAAGCTGCACACCCCGAGCCGCACCCGCTGCTGCTGGAACTCGAGCAGTACGGACGCCAAGAGGCGATCGCGGCCGTGCCGCGCGAGGTCGGCCGTGTACTTTCAACGCTCGTGGTCGGCATGCAGGCAAACCGCATTCTGGAGATCGGAACCGCGTACGGTTACGCAACGCTGTGGATGGCGCTTGCGCAGCCGCCGGCGGGAAAAATCTGGACGTTCGACCCGGACATGGAGCGCACGGCGATCGCCCTGTCCTACTTCCAGCGCGCGAACGAAGACGACAACATCGAGATCATTAACCAGCCCGCGCTCGACGTACTGCCCGTCTTCCCGCAGCGCAATATGGACATCGTCTTTGTCGACGCTCAGCGATCGCAGTACGCCGCGTTCATGCAATATTGCTTTCCGCTGCTCAAACTTTCCGGGTTGCTCATTTTCAACAATCTGCTTCGCGATGACCGGACGCTTGAGTTCACTCGCGAGTTTCTACATCATCCCGAGCTCGACGCGACAATATTGCCGATCGGATCGGGCCTAGGCATCGGCGCTAGAAAACGGTGAGCGAGCCGAAATCCGCAGACGTCGCGCAATTCAAAGCCGCGATGCGGCGTTTCCCCACAGGCGTCACGGTGGTCACGAGCCTTCGCGAAGGGGAACCGCGCGGCGTTACGGTCAGCTCCTTCGCCAGCGTATCGCTGGAACCGCCGATGGTGCTCATCTGCATCAACCGCGAGGCGCGCAGCTATCTGTATATTTCGACCTCGAAAATTTTTTGCGTCAATATTTTGGCCGGCGATCAGCGGGCGCTGGCCGAACGCTTCTCCGGGAAACGCCGCGAGAACCAATTCGACGGCGTCGCATACGACGTCGACGCGACCGGTGCCGCCGTTTTGCGCGGGACGGTCGCGCATCTCGATTGCGAGGTCGTCGAAGAGCACCTGGCCGGCTCGCACAGCATCTTCATCGGCCGCGTCCTTTCGAGCGGTTACCGTCCCGGTTCCCCGCTAGGATACTACAACGGCGATTTTCACGACTTCGGCATCCGCATCGACTAAACGTTGCTCAGAGCCAACACAACACTTGACAAAGCGGACGCCGCGCAATCACAAAGCGTGGGTGCGATGAGTAGTGGGGTTGGGTGACGTAGATGAGGGGGTGAGGATTGAGACGTTTGCGGTTGGGCCGCTTGCATGCAATTGTAGTATTGTTGCTGATGAGCTATCAGGGGAGGCGATCGTTGTTGATGGAGGGGACGGCGTGGTTGAAGTGACGCGGCGGCTGGAGTCGGCCGGGTTGAAGGCGCGGTATTTGGTTCACACGCATGCGCACATCGATCACATCGGCGATCTCGCTTCGCTCCGGCGGAATACCGGTGGTGAAGGGTACTTGCATCCCAAGGATCTGCCGCTCTACAACACGTTGGCGATTCAAGCCTCGTGGATTGGCTTACAAGAGGTCCCGCGTATTATCGACCTGGACGGCGAGCTGCACGACGGACAGAGTCTTGCCGTTGGGGCCATCTCGCTCGGGGTACTGCATACGCCCGGACATACGCCGGGCAGCGTTTGCTTTTCACTGCAGGACGGAGCGCAAACGACCATTCTTTCCGGCGACACGCTTTTTGCCGGCTCCATCGGGCGATGGGACCTGGGCGGCACCTCGATGGAGGATATTGTCGCGAGCATCCACCGCAAACTCATGGATTTTCCGGATGATTCGCGGGTCATTCCGGGGCACGGACCCTTCACGACGATCGGTGAAGAACGCAACACCAACCCGTACCTGCAATAGCCGTGTCGTACCGACCAAAGCTGTTCACGGGCATCAATCTGGACGGGATGACACGCAGCTGTTGCGTGCTCATCAAGCGGCGCCTGGAAGTAACCGGCTTGTATGCGCACTATGAAAAAGCGGACAAGCTGCACCTCACCGTCGCGTTTTTGGGGTGGGTCAATCCTGACCAAGTCGACGTGATCGAAAAAACGTTGCGTGAAACTGCGGCCCGAGTAGCGCCCTTTTCGATGACGCTGGACAAGATAGGCGCATTCCCGCACGAACGTAATGCGCACATCGTTTGGATCGGCAGTAGCGAAAAGCACCCGGGATTCGAAGCGCTCAGTACGGAGCTGCGCTCAGGGTACGAGCAGCTCGGTTTTCAATTCCCAAAAGAAACGATTCCGCACGTAACGATTGCGCGCATTAAAGAAAACAGAACTCACCTTCCGAACGTCGACTTCACGCCGATGGACATGTGGGTGAGCGGGATCACACTGTTTGAGTCGCTCCCCGGCGAGGAAACAACGCGTTACGAAGTGCTCGCCGAAGTCGAACTGGCGGGCTAGCGAAGCTTGATTAAAAGTTTGCCGTCGTCGGTCTGAGGCGGCGGAGTCGGCAGCGTTTCCGCCACCGGTTGCGCGGCAAGCTCGCGCGGCGGGGCCGGCATTGCTCCGTAATCGGGAACCGCACCCGAGGCGACTTTCTGTTTATAGTCGTCAATGGCAACCTGCAGCGCTTCGATGGCGCGCTGCGGGTAGTCTTTCTTCTTCTCGGGGTAGCCGCCGAGCAGATTTTCCACGTCGTCGGTCGTAATCGCGAGCGCTTCGTCGATGGTTTTGCCTTTGGCCAGGTCGACCATCAAGCTGCACGTTGCCGTTCCGAAACCGCATCCCGTCGTAAAGTAGGAAATGTCTTCGATGACTGCGCCGGGGCCGACTTTCAAAAAGAAGTTGTACATGTCGCCACACGAGTCGCTGAAATATTCACCGCTCGCCGTGGGGTTGTCCATCGTGCGGAAACCGGTACGCTCTTCTACAAGCCGTTGAAACTTCGGAAAATCCAAACCCTTACTCCTTAACTAGCCTTCACTTCGAACCGGCATTCGTTGCCGCCGGTTGCGATCGATTCGGTTTGCACGTGCTTACCGCCGACCGTTTCGTTCAACACCTGATGGATGACCGAGCAGACCTCGGGATGTTCCTTGACGACCTCGGAGTACGGACAATTGTGCTCGCGCAGCTCGAAGCCCCCGTCGATGAGGCTGTACTCGGCCACCACCCCGCCCTCGCGCAGGACCTGAGTGAGTTGCCGGAATTTGCCTTCGGTGTCCGTCGAGGTCACGCGTTCCTTGACTTTGGCAACCGTCCGCTTGGCGATCCCGTCAAAAACTTTGCCCATTCCCTCGGCGCCGAACTGAGTTTTTATCTCGCGCAGAACCGCACCCAGCATTTTGTCGTAATGCTGCGGGAACAATTTTTCGGCTTCGCCGGTGAGGGAGAACTCATATGTCGGTTTCGTACGGCCGCGTCGAACCGAGCGCTCGACGACCAAACCGTCGCGTTCGAGCACGACCAGCTGCTGACGGATGGCGTTGGGCGAAAGGCCGAACACCTGCGCCAAATCCACCGCGGAGGCGGTCTTGCGCGTGCGCAGCTCCTCCACGATGCGGCCGCGGGTAGTCTGAAAAAAGCGGTCGGCTTGCATACCTGCCCCGATGCTACCATGAATCGGGAAGATAGTCCAGGTTTTCCTTGACTTTCTCCGAAGCCCCCGGCTAGGATAGAGAAGCAGTTTTAAAGGAGCAAAGATACCGTGTCCGATCAGGGCCTTCGCATTCGGGACCTGCGCGCGAGCGTGGGCGGCAATCACATATTGAAGGGCATCAATCTCGATGTCGAGCCGGGGCGGGTTCACGCCCTCATGGGCCCCAACGGGAGCGGCAAATCAACGCTGGCCTTCGCACTTACCGGGCATCCGAATTATCACCTCGATTCCGGGACCGTGACGATGGACGGAGCGGACCTTCTCGCCTTACCGCCTGACAAGCGGGCAAAAGCCGGTCTCTTTCTCTCGTTTCAATACCCCGCCGCAATTCCGGGCGTCAAGGTCGCGAATTTCTTGCATGCGGCACGTCAAGCGGTGCGGCCGGGCGATCTTACGCCGTCAAAATTTCGCGCACTCCTTATGGAAAAGCTCGAAACGCTCGACATGGATCCGGCTTTTCTTGGGCGATATCTCAACGACGGTTTTTCGGGCGGGGAAAAAAAGCGCTTGGAGATGTTGCAGCTTGCCGTGCTCGCCCCCAAGTATGCCGTGCTTGACGAGACGGACTCCGGGCTTGACGTCGATGCGCTGCGCGCCGTAGGTGAATCCGTAAACGCTCTTCGGGCAAGCGAAGAAGGCAAAGATACCGGGTTCCTGATCATCACGCATTATCCGCGCATCCTTGCATATGTCCAGCCCGACGTCGTACACGTGATGATGGACGGGCGTATCGTCAAAGAAGGCGGCGCTGATCTCGCGCACCGTATCGAACGCGAAGGATACGACAAGATTCGCGAGGAGATCGCCCAGATTGTCTAACGCTATCGCCGCGGCCGGCGTGCCCGCGAATCTCGCGAACGCAATCGCGCAGTTGGATCCGAACGTCCTCGATCCGGATCGCCGGCGCATGCTGCTCGAGCGATCGTTTGAAATGCGCTCGGGGCGTGAACGGCCCGGCCGTTTTTGGAAAATCGACCTCGACGCACTGCCTTTTGCCGATCTCGACCCCGGGACGTGGCAGCAACCACGCATTACCGCTCCGAAGGCACGCGGACTAATCGCGTGCGATCTTGCCGCAGCTGCTCGCGATCACCGCGATTTGCTGATGCGTGCCATGGGATCCGCCGTTCCGGCCGAGCGCGATAAATTTGCCGCACTGGCTTTCGGTTTGTGTAATTCCGGAGCGTTCATCTATGTACCAGCCGACGTGGCGCTGGATGAACCCGTTGAAATCACGTATGAAGCGGCCGGCACGCTCTGTCCATACACCGTCGTGCTCGCCGAACACGGCGCCGGCCTTCACGTCCTGGAGCGCATTACTGCGGGCGCCGGGGCAACGGCATTCGTGTGCGGCATCTCTGAAGTAGTGCTTGAAGAAAACGCCCACGTGACGTACGCCGTGCATCAGGATCTTCCGCAAGACGCTACGGTGATTTTCACGCGTGCCGCCCGTCCCGCCAAAGATGCCTCGATCACGTTTTGCCTGGCCGAAATAGGTGCCGCTTTATCGGTCGGCACACTGGCCGCGGTCATCGACGCCCGCGGCGCGCGTGCCGAACTCAACGGGTTATTTTTTCCGCGCGGGGATCAGCACGTCGATCTGATTTCCACGGTCGACCATCACGCCGGCGGCTCGCAGTCGCAGACCACGATCAAGTCGGCGGCCACCGGGCGCGGACAAGCGCGGTATTTGGGCAACATCCGTATCGCGCCGCACGCGCAAGGTACGGAGTCATCGCTGCGCGACGACGCGCTGCTGCTTTCCACAAGAGGGCATATCGATTCGGTACCTGCGCTTGAAATTGCCGCCAATGACGTCAAAGCGTTTCACGGCGCAACGGTGGGTGCACTCGATGACGAGCAGATCTTCTACATGACCAGCCGCGGCATTGAACGCGAG
>DASRSF010000081.1:0-10234 GCA_035656615.1 Vulcanimicrobiaceae bacterium
GTTTCGCCGTCTATCTTCCAGGATTGGCCGCCCGGGACGATTTCACGTTTTTACTTGAACAGATGCTGAGTTATCTTTCCACCGGACACATGTTCGTCAGGGGCGGCACGGAGCCGGACTCGCCGCGTGTGAACGTCGGGCTGCTTGGCGCAGATTATGAAGTCAGTGGGGGGCGCTATCGTTTCGCTAAAATCTACAGCGGCGAGAACTGGAATCCTGACCTGCACGCGCCGCTTACGCAGCCCGGAGCATCGGTAAAAGCGGGAGAATATCTGCTTGCCGTTAACGGGCAGCCGCTGCACGCCGATCAAAGCGTGTACAGCGCATTCGAAGAAACGGCCGGTAAACAAACCGAAATCACGGTTGGGCCAACCGCGGACGGTGCCGGTTCGCGCACCGTTACCGTTACGCCGGTCGCCAGCGAACGAGCTCTACGTAATTATGCGTGGATAGAGCATAACCGGCGTGAAGTAGACCGGTTGAGCGGCGGCAAACTCGCATATGTCTATTTGCCGGATACAGGGTACGGCGGATTCACCAATTTTAACCGGTATTTCTTTTCCCAGGTCAATAAACAAGGCGTTATACTCGACGAACGGTTCAATCACGGCGGCCAGATCGCAGACTACATCATCGATATGCTTAGCCGTAAACCGATGAGCATTCTCGTGCCTCGGGACGGAAAAACGATGGTCGATCCGCCCCTGGCCATTTACGGCCCGAAGGTCATGATCATCAACCAGTTCGCGGGTTCGGGCGGAGACGCGATGCCCTGGTATTTCCGAAAGGCGAAGCTCGGACCGCTTGTCGGTGTGCGAACCTGGGGAGGACTCGTGGGAATCGGCGGATATCCCGCGCTTCTGGACGGCGGCAGCGTCACCGCGCCGCGCGTTGCCATCGGCGGCTTACATGGGCGCTGGGAAGTTGAAGGACAGGGGATTCCCCCCGATATCGAAGTGTGGCAAGATCCGGCGCAGGTACGCGCGGGCCGAGATCCGCAACTCGAAGCTGCCGTAAGCACGGCGATGCGCATGCTGCGCGAGCATCCGCTCCCGCACTTCACTGCGCCGCCGTACCCCAATCATCATCCATCAATTCCGCAAACGCCTTAGTACGCTCATAACAACTATCGCCAACCACGTTGCCGGTAATACTCGATGTACTTGCCCGACAAACGAAAGAACACCGCTCTGGCATTAATGTAAAGGGTGAATGCGGCAAAGAGTATTGCCGGCAACTCGACCCACCAGATCCTTGTGCAAAGACCCAAACCGGCAATGGAGGCAGCAAGACCGGCGGCCGCAATTCGCACGCCCCAGTAGAGCCGCCTCGCGCGAACGGTGGCCAAATATTCTTCGACCCGATACTGGTGTAATAGCGTAAGTTTGCCGTAGCCGGTAATGGCGACACATACTACCAGAAGTACTGCAAGCGCGAGAGGAAGCATCACAGAAATATAGCGCCGATGTTAAAGTGCTAGCCGAGGTGCTGTGCCCGGAATCTCACTATGCGTTGAATGAGCTTCTCAGGCACGGGGTCGTTAAAGGAAAACCGGATGGTGCCCTTACCGATCTCGCAATTTTTTAGATCGCTTGCGAACGCTGCAACGATCGGTTTGCTCGCGACATAGAGTGCGTAATGCTCTTTCCATGCGGCAACGTTGAGCAGTGAGGCATCGCCGAGTTTATAGGTCGGCATATTGTATGCGATCACTTCATCAGCGTCGGGTACGGCTTCGCGAATGGCATGCCGCACTTGTTGGAGCGCTTTTTGCGCCCGTTCAGGCTGCGCTTGAACGTACTCGTCAACCGTGGTGAACGTGCCTGTCTTTGCAGAAGCTTTCATGGCGACCAACTCCTATCGAGCAATCAAGATGTCCATGCGGTCGTACATATAGATTAGATCGACCCGTACGACGGTCCTCGGGCAGCCCTACTCATAGTCTTTAATCGAATCCCAAATCGCCGGCAGCGGCTTTTTGATGCCCCGGCAGACCCAGACCGGTACGGCGTGCTCTTCCGGGACGACCCAGGGATCCGTAAGCCGCCCAGCCAGTGTGCGCGAAGCGAAAAGATGATCGGAATGAAAACAGGATCCGTTTACCTGCAGCATGACGTTGCCGCTGTGTCCCTTCGGGCCCCACAGCCAGTATTGATTGTGCTCGCTGATGACCGGTATGCCGGGATCGAAGAATTCTACAGCGCTGGCTTCGCCATAGTTGCCGGCGAAAACGACCGCGGTTGCGCGTTGCGAGGCAGGCAGCGACCGGTACGTGCGTGCAACCAACGACGCCAGTTCGGGCCAGCCGTGCATGTCGGCCCAATCGCTTGGTAACAGGCCGGTCTCGCGGTTATGTTCGGTAGCGGTTGCCGATCGCGAGATGTGAAATATGCCAGTCAGTCGATCTTGGTACCGAATCATTGCTTGTTCCGAAAGTACCGGCAGATCGAACGGAACAAACACCGCACCGAAAATGACGAGGTAGGCGACAACGACCCCACGGAGGATGCCACGGCCTCGCGTCCACACCTCAATCGGCACTGCGCCGGCCGCGATCAGAATCGGATACACGTCCGCCGGATAGTAGTGCTTTCCGTGAAAGAGCAGCATTTCAACGATCAGCAACAGATAGGCATATCCCAAAAAGCGATATAGGCGTGTGGCCAGCAGCCAAACCAAACCGATCGCCCACACGGGCCAGATGAACAAGCCGGTAATCAGCAGCTCCTGAAAGAGGTAGAGCGGCGGTGAAACGATCAGATTCTTTCCGTTCTGTCCGGCGCGCAGCAGTTCCATCATTGGAAAATCATATCGCCACTGCCAAATGAAGTTCGGCAGCGCGATCGCGATTGCAATTGCCGCACCTGCAGCAAACCATTTGTCGAGTAAAATCTTGCGCTGCGCCGTAAACAGCAGCCCGATAACCAGAGCCGCCAAGAAAAACAGCACGCTGTATTTACTTTCAATGCTTACGCCTGCCGTTACGCCGGCGGCGATCCAAAGGCGCCGATCTGCCCCTTTGACGATGCGGGCGATGAGCAGTGCGAGCAGCGGCCACGTTAATAAGCCAACGGTATCGGGAGAAACCTTCATCCCAAAGCTCATGAGCACGTCGGTGAACAAGAACGTGATCGCGGCTACTGCTTGTGCGAACGCTCCGCCGCCGAATTCGACAACCAGCAGACAGGTGACAAAAACGCCCGCTGCTGCAAATAATGCCGGCACCAAACGCAGCAAAAAAAGTGAATGCCCGAGCGTTTGCGTGGCGGCGGCCAGCAGCGGAACGAGCGGCGGCTGATCGACGTATCCCCACTGCGGATGAAAGCCGCAGATAATGAAGTACAGCTCATCCCGGAAAAACCCATAGTGCGCATTACCGAGCGCGTGGACAAGAAAGAGGGCCAACGCCGCAATCCATGCCGTGCCTAAGGCGGCCGGCGTGCGTTCCAGACTCTTCACCTAACCGTTATAACCGTTTCAGATGCGGGACGCCAGCTTCGCCCGAACGCGCGCTTAAATTAACATAAAATAAAAAACGCGCGAACGTGGAAACGTCCGCGCGTTTTGGGATCAGCCAGAGGCGTTACTAGTGGGTGGCTTGCCGCCGGACTGAACGCAGGGTCACGCGCACGGCGGAACCCTTCGAAATGGTGACGTCTTGCCGGTTGTTCTTGGCGAGCAGAAAACCGCCCGCGGCCCCAATCAGTCCGATCCCGGAGAGTCCGAAGATCGCCTTGCCGATGATGTTGCCCACGGTCATGCCCCCCAGAGCGCCCAGGGCTTCTTTGCCGGCGTTATTTTTTGTGACCGCTTGTGCGCCGGTTACCACGCCGTTAATCGCGTACGTCGCGCCATTGCGCAGGACAAGCCGCGTGAACGTCATTTGAATACGTCCGGGACGCCCTTGCCCGGCGTGTACTACGGAGCTGACGGTGCCATACATCGTCGCGCCGTTAACGGATCCCGATTCGTTATAGACGTTGACCAATTTAACGGGTTCGCCGATGTAGCCGGTTCGCGAATCGATCGGCGTCGCAAGTGCGCCGGCAAACTGCTGGCCAACCGCCTGCGCGCGAGCCGGCGCCGGCATTGTGGTGAGAATGCACGCGGCCATCGTTGCGGCCGCTAGAAGTATACGCATACATCCGGTCCTTTATTAAGCGTTCGTTCGTTAGCGGACATTTACCCAATTTGTCCCGCGTGAAGCAGGCGCGCGATCCCCAGGTCGCGCGCTGCAAATCGCGCTCATGTCCTAGCGGTGCGCAGTCGCCGGTTTACCACCGTGTAGTAGACCGCGGTACCGGCGAGAAACACCAACACTGAATACAACGAGTCCATCGGATAAATCGTCACCTCGGCCAGTACCACGCCCAGGACCGCCAGGATCAGCAGGATGGTCGTGTACGGGTGGCCGGGCACTTGAACCACCGGCTCTTGCGAGCCCGAATCGCGTTTTCTAAAGATGAATAGCGCAAATGCGCAAAGCGCAATGAAGGTCCAGTCCGGAAGCGTTACCCAGTTGACGATCTGCTCGTATGTGCCGCTGGCAGCCAGAACGGCCGCCATGGTACCGTGCATCAAAATGGCGATGAGCGGCACGCGCGTGCGCGGATGCACCCAGCCGACTTGGCGGAATAACATGCCGTCTTGCGCTAGCTGAAAATACAGGCGTGGCGCGACAAGGATCGACGTGCTCATGTATCCTAGCGTCGAAAGCGCTATCGCAATCGCGATGAAGCGGCTTCCCCCAACGCCGAACGCCGCGTGCATCACGTCGGCGGCCGGCGTAATTGACGCGGCCAAACCGCTCGCACCCATGACGCGCAGGCACCCGGTGCTCACCAAAAGGTAGATGGCGATGACGATCGATACGCCGATGACCATTCCGCGCGGCATGATACGCGCGGGCTCGCGTATCTGCGCGGACATTACCGTTGCCGATTGAAAGCCGTTGTACGAAAACAGAACGGGCAGCATTGCCACGCCGAGCGCTCCCACCGTTTGCAGCGGGCTGGAAAACGACGCCAAATGTGCGGATGCGGCTGCGGCGAGCGGGTGCGCGACAAAGCCCGCAACGATCAACGCCGCGATTGCGCTTACTTTCAACACGACCAGTGTGTTTTGCCATCCGGTTCCCTGGCGCAGGCCGAGAGCATTTATTGCGGTCACGCAGGCCAAGGCCGCGACGGCTATGATTCTGGGATTTCCGTGGACGCCTAATGCGGGTCCGAGATAACCTGCAAAAAGTGCCGCGGACGCGGCGGTCGCCCCAGTGTACATTAACCAGAAGACCATCCAGCCGAAAAGGAATCCTATGCCGCTTCCGTACGCCTCGCGAAGATAGGCATAGATTCCGCCGTCGAGCGGCCGCCTTGACGAAAGCTCCGCAAAGACGAGCGCGGCAATAATAGACAAGACTCCGCCCACGATCCAGCACAGCATGATGAACAGCGGCGCGTGCGCCCGCGCTGCAACGACGGCGGGATTGCGGAAAATTCCGGATCCGATAACCGAGCCGATCGTGATGAGCGTAAAGTCAATCAGACCGAGCCGGCGCTGCAGCACCATTTTGCACGACGTTCGCCTCGAGCGGCTCGGCGGTCCTTCGAGGGGCTCAGGATGACAAGATGGGGCGCGCGTAGGTTATATTAGCGCGACGGATCGTTGGCGCATGAAGAGTTGTATGGGTTGGCCATTGTATGTTGTATGGTGGGCCAGTGTGAATCCGCATTTTTCGGCCACGCGGATTGAGGGCAGGTTTTCGGGGGAGATGATGCACGCGGTCGCAGATGCGGCGGGCAGGTTGGCGTCGGCCCAAGCAACGCACGCGCGTACCGCTTCGGTTGCATATCCTTTGCCGTGCATGTTTACCGGAAGTACCCATCCGAGCTCGGGTATGCCGTCCAGCGACGGCTCAATCGTGCGATGATAATCGGCAAACCCAACTTCGCCGGCAAATTCGCCGCTTTCACGCTCTTCGAGGACCCAGCCCCCGAAGCCGAGCAGCGGCCAAAGCCCTGCGTAACGCAGCAGCCTTATCCAGCTCTCCTGGGGAGTGGATGGCTTGCCGGTGATGTAGCGGACGACGTGCGGGTCGCTCCACATCGCAGCGCTCGCTGCAAAGTCGGTGCTCGCGACGGGGCGCAGAATTAGTCGCGACGTAGCGATAGCAGGTGCGACCGAAAACATGGCTTCCCTAGACCGCTTTTCGAAAGTAGAACATTTGCGCGAGCGGCGTCCATTGCGTAACGTGTTCGCTCGTGCACTGTTCGATCGGCACCATACGGTGCAATTCTTGGCCCGCGGCCGTTATTCCGCGCAGTTACGTACCTTTTTGGGCGCCCTCGTAAAAGATGATCTTCAGAAGCAGCTGCGGGATCGTGGTAAGTGTGTTGGGATTGCCGTAGGCGAAGTAGATTTCGCTGCTTCGCAGCCGCAGGTGATACGCCAGGGAGAGATTCGTGCAGGTGCCCTCGCAATTGCCGCCACCGTTGGGAATAGGCGGGTATCCGACGACTTTGCGTACGCCCAGCGCGACGGAGGAGTTCGCACTGATTTGATATGCGTAGCTTAGGCTGTCAAACCATTGGATGTTGCTGGAGCCGCGGGGCATCCATTGCGCCGTATTGTCTATTGCCAGTGTCAATAAGCCGCGCGTGCCGGCGCGAATCGTCGAATTGCGGAACCACGTGTCGAGCCGTCCGGTGCCGTAGCGTCCCGTAAAGTACTGAATCTGCGTGGGTGTGGCCGAAGAGCCGTGGTTAGGAAACTGTCCCGGGTTGTTCGTTTGCAGACCGCTATGGTATGTAAAGACGATACCCGCATTTTGGGATATCGGCTCCAGCGTTTGGTCGAAGCGCCAGTAATCCGATCCGCTGAACAGCTGCAAATCTAACGCACTCTTCGTTAAAAAATCGAACGTCAGCGAGTTATCGGTTTGCGCGTATCCTTGCGTAGGGCCTTGGTAGCGGTCGACGAAACCCGCGACGCCTGCCGAGGCTAAGACGGATCTGGGCGAAAAGTCGAAGATCTTTGCAGCGTACAGTGCGTATCCCGCGATTCCCGGATGAGAGATGAAGCCGTCGACTGGATTGAAGTACTGGCCAACCTTTCGCATGGATCCGAACAGCCCGAACGTCTTACTCGACCAGCCGCCGCCCACGTCATACCACTGCGATTGGCTTGCGTCCAAAACGTTTGTGCCCGAATCATACCCGCTGTTGACGTAGAACGAGGTGTGCTTGAGATCGTAATACGCGATGCCCGCGCCAATGCTCGTATCGGTCAGTCCGGGCAAGTTCGCCTGAACACGTTGCACCGTGCCCTGCCACTTCGTGTCGGGAGAATGATAATCCAAGACGCTTGCGATGTCGGTTCGCTCATCGCCCAGCGAATCGAACGAAGCAAAGCTAAATAGGCCTTGTTTACCTTCGACCGCGTACCCCTGGCGGGGTGTCGGAATTGCGGGCGTGTACAGCATTTGAATATTCGGGCATGCATCGCAGTTGAAGTTATTGTAGAAGTTTGCCGCCTGCGTAAAGAACGGCCGCACTTCACTGAAATAGCGCTGATACACCGTCGGTGATATCGACTGCTGATCCAGTTCAACGTTCGAATAATCGGGATGGAACGTGGAATAGAATGACGCGGTCGGCGTGATTGGTACCGAAAGATCGGCGCCCATACGAGAAGTATTTCCGCCATATGGTGCCGAGACGGCCTGGCCAAGTGCGTATATCGCAAGACGGGGCTTGGGGCGCGAAGCGCCGGCGGTGAGGCCTTGGGGCATTAACATGCGGCCGGCCCGGGCCTCATCGTCGGGCGATGTCTGCGCTGAATCATAATTCCAAACGTATTGCGAACCGGTCGCGTGAACATATCGCGCGAACTGGACGGTCCATACGCCGGGATGCATGCCGCGAATGGCGTCCAGCGGAATTTTCATCGTGACGGTGTACGTTTGGCCGTCTACGCGCCCGAATGAATCCCAGTTCGGTGAGTACGAGGTATTTTCAGACGAGGTTTCATAGTGCGTTCCGTTCGGAGTTGCTTGAAACTGATAGTAAAAACCGTGTAATCCATTGGGCCATAGATCGATCCATACCGAGTCGTCGTTGCCCTGGCCGACGTCGTTGCTGTGTTGTGCTGCGGCAATCGATTCACGCTGCTGCGCATCAAAGCGCACGTATAAAAAGTGTCCGTCGGTGGCAATGTGCGCAACCGTGCGTTCCTGCGAGGCTTCGCGGTGTAAGATGTCCCAGTCCAGCGGCGCGGGCGGCGACGTCCAAGCACCGGGGGGTGCCGAAGGCTGGAGCGGGGGAGTGCCCATGGGAACGGGTATGGGCGAAAGACTGATAGCTGCCAGGATGGCCGCAGGCAAAATCAAAGCAAGCCTCCCGATGTTCGGCCTGGAACTTAGAAACTAATTATTTAGTAGATAGTACCTCGGGCAGCCGGGATTGTCAACTAATTCTATAAGGGATGTTCAAAACGCCAGACAAATGTGAATCCGGCGCGCTTGACCGCGAGCGCATCACCTCGATGTACCCGGTCATCGCACCGTACGTGCGCCGTACCCCGCTGCTTGAAATACGCGGCGCTGATGTGGGATTGCCGCACGCTTCTCTCGCGCTCAAGTTTGAGTCGATGCAGCCGTCCGGTTCCTTTAAGGTGCGCGGTGCATTTGCGAATCTCCTTACGCGGACGTTACCTAAAGCCGGTGTTGCTGCTGCTTCAGGCGGAAATCATGGGGCCGCCGTTGCGTACGCCGCTATGCGTTTGGGAGTGCCGGCCCGGATTTTCGTTCCGGAAGTTTCATCCTCAACGAAGGTGGATCGCATTCGCGCGTACGGAGCGCTGCTTACGATTACGGGTCAACGGTACAACGACACGCTGCAAGCATGCCGTGAATACATCGACTCCAGCGGAGCGCTCGAAGTCCACGCGTTCGACGCATATGAAACGATGCTCGGAACCGGAACGGTGGGCTTAGAAGTCGAGCAGCAATTCCCGCAGGTCGACACGGTCCTGGTTGCCGTGGGCGGCGGCGGACTTATCGGCGGTATTGCGGCTTGGTTCGCGGACAGCGCAGTAGATGTCGTCGGCGTAGAGCCGGAAGGAGCACCAACACTTGCGCGTGCAATGCAAGCGGGGCTGCCCGTCGACGCGCCCGCCGGCAGCATTGCCGATGATTCGCTGGCGCCTGCGCGTATCGGCGATCTGGTGTTTCCTATCGTTCAACGAAAAGTTCATCGCGTCGTGCTGGTGAGCGACGAAGAAATCCGCGCGGCACAACAGGCTTTGTGGAATGGTGTAAATGCGGTTGTCGAACCGGGCGGCGCAGCGGCATTCGCTGCGGTTGTTTCACGCCGGTATGAACCCGCCGCGGGCGAGCGCGTTTGCGTCATCGTGAGCGGGGGCAATAGCACCGCCGTTTCATTTTGATGATTGCCAGGTAAGGTCCGGTAATGCGGGCCCTCTTGGTGCTCAACGAGCACTCGCGTCTTGGACAACGGGACGGCGACCTGGTTTGCCGTACGCTCGCAGAACTGGGTATCGACTGCGAGCGCGATTTAAAGGCGCAGGATATTGATGCCGTGATCGCGGCAGGCGGCGATGGAACGGTGATTCGCACGATTCCGGTGGCGATCGAGCGCGGCGTTCCGCTTGGCATCGTTCCCCTAGGAACCTTCAACGATCTTGCGCGTACCCTAAATATCCCCTTGGATCCGCGCGCGGCATGCCAGTGCATCCTCGCGGGCCGCACACGTAAAATCGATGCCGGCCGGGTTAACGGCGTGTATTTCGTCAATGAGGCGAGCGTGGGACTCTCGACGCGGATTGCGCGTAAACAAACGCCGGAAGTCAAGCAACGGTTAGGCTTCCTAGCGGTGATCGCGACGACCATTCAAAGCTTGCGCGAAACGCGTCCATTTCGTGTTCGGCTGGAGTACGACGGAAAAAGCGAGAGCTTTGCAAGCGTGCAGTTGACGATCGCGAACAATTCGCATTTCGGCGGCATCTTTCACCGTGAAGACGCAGCTATTGACGACGGCTGGCTCGATCTGTATAGCGTTGAAGTGCGCGGCTGGACGCAGGCGGTTGGAGTCGTGCGCAATATGATCCGCGGAATTCCCGCTGCAAGCCAGGGGTTGCGCACGCGGCGCGCAACAGCATTTACCGTTGACACCGGACAACCGCACCATATCGCCGCGGACGGCGAGCCCGCCGGGAT